>NZ_KI632512.1:2904719-2937219 GCF_000504305.1 Nitratidesulfovibrio termitidis HI1 | reverse complement strand
CGTGCAACTCGCGGGGCAGCCGCCGTTGCGGCTGGACCAGATCAAGGGGAACTCCCTGCCCTTCCAGGGGTTCACCACCGCCACCCGCATCGAACGGGCCGAGGCGGGCATGCAGGCCAATGCCTCCTCCGCGCTGCACGCGCTGACCCGCCCCGGCGGCGGCCTGAAACCCGCAGACCTGCTGGGCGGTCTGAAGTCCTTCCAGACCAGCCTTGGCCGGTTCGCGGGGCTGAACCGCCTTACCCCCGCCCAGACGGAGCCCGTGGGCCTTGCCCAGATGACCCGCGCCGTGCAGGGGCTTTCCAATGCAGACCTTACCGCCGTGTACCAGACGTTCCAGTCGCCCCAGATGGCCCTGCTGAAAGAGGCCCTGCAGGCCGAGGTGCGGGCCAACCCCGCCAACGCCGATGCGCGCGCCGCCCTTTCCAACCTGTTCGACATGGAAGCCGTGGTGCTGAAAGACGTGAGCGAACGCATCCTTTCCGTGATGGACCTTGCGGACACGCCCGAAGCCGACGCCGCCCTGCGCCAGGGGCACCGCTTTGCCGAACGTGCGCACGAAGGGCCGGATGCCCATGCCCGCGACCTTTCGCCCCGCAACATGCAAACCCTGGTGGAAACCACCGCCCAGTCCACCACGCAAGCCGAACGCGCGCACGGCCCCACCAGCGCCATGCTGGCCGACAGGCGCATCACCGCCCCCGACGGCGCGCCGCTGGACCCGCGTGCCTTTGGGGACATCCTGCGGGGCAGCGAACTGACCATGAACATCGACCCCACGCATTTCTTCGGCGCGGAAGGGCAGGTCATGGGCGACACGGCGTGGAGCAACGCCTTCCATCTGGCGGACCGGGGCATCATGCCGCGCGGGGCGCACTACGTTGCCTTTCGCGACGAGATAGAAAAAAGCGTGTTTCCCGAACTTTCGGGCCAACCCGCGCGGGCCAACGAACGCCCCCTGTACGCGGCCCTGAACGTGGCGGGCGTGCGCAACGGCGCGGCCTCCAACTACGGCTCGTGCGTGTTCGTGCTGCGGCCGGAAACGGCCCGGCGCGCCACCTACACGGTGGACGACACCTTCGTCACCGTGCCCATGCACTTCGACGCGCAACGCACCGCCGCCCTCAACGCCCAACTGGACGCCCTGCGGGAAGGCGCGCTGCCCGGACTGCCTGCGGATGCCGCCGCCGTGCTGCGCGACCCCGCATCGCAACTGCGGCGCGACCTTTCGGCAGCGCTGGCCCGCGTGCCCGAAGGCGCACAGATGACCCTGAAGCAGTTCGAGACGCTGGTGGAACAGGCCGGAGTGCGCGGCGAAAAGGACGCCATCGGCAACGACTGGGTACGCCCGCTGCTGGTGCGCGCCTTTGCCGATGCCGATGCCCAGCGCGCCCGCACCGCCACCTTCGACACGCTGGAAAACCTGCTGCCGCATCTTGGCGACGTGGACGGCACCACCCTGATGCATGCTGCCGCCACCGGCCGGAACACCCTTGCCCTGCAGGGCCGCTACATCGAGGCCCAGTTGCAGGGCACGTTCGTTCCCGGCCGCGACGTGGCGGAAATCCGCATGGATGTCGGCGACCTGCTGGACTGGCGGGCGCACACCGTCGACGCGGGGAAGGTGGCGAACCTTGTGGAATTTGCCCGTGCCCACGACATCAAGCTGACCTTCATGGACTTCACCGATGTCGGCGGATCGCACGGATGGCAGGAGCAGGCCGTGGCACAACTGCGCGGCCTGGGGGTGCCCTTCCTGTCACAGGCGGATATCGACGCCTCGCACGACAGGAGCGTCGAACGTCAGCAGCAGGCGGAAAGCGCCACCTTCGGCACCTCGCATCAATCCGTGCGTGAACTGCGCAACGCGGCGACCGCGCTGCTGGACGGCAATGCCGAGGAATTCAACGCGCGCCTGCTCAGCCTGCTGCCGCCCGATTCCGGCCTGACCGAAGTTCCCCTTGCCGGGGCCGCGCTGGACCGGGTGAAGTCGCGATTCCTCGAAAACGTGGAACGGGCGATCTCTGCGGCCGATGCCGAAGGCCGTGGCGTGAACATGGAAACTGTTCTTTCCGACGCCATCCGCGCCGCCGCCGAACGGCCCATCACGCAAAAAGCCGCCCTGCTGCGCGACATGGAAAGCCTGCACTTCGATAACGAGGCGCAGCGTGCCGCCTTTCGCAGCTGGGTCATCAGCGCCCGCGCCCTGACGAACCCGCTGGAAATGCGCATGATCCATGCCAACGCCATGGCCCAGGTGGCGCGCATGGAACGCCTTGGCCCCAACCCTCCGCTGGATGCCCTGGTGCGCGAATTCGCCACCGGGGTGGGCAACCTTGGCGTCAGCATCGATGCCTTCCGTGCGGAAACCAACCCCGAGGAATTCGGACCGGACGACGTGTTCACCGAGTTCAACCGCACCGCCTTCATGGCCGCAACCCTGCTGCACGCCAGCAACCCGGCGCTGGCGTCCAGCATGCTGGACGCGCTGGAATCGCCCGCCGCCCGCAACCTGCGCGGGGCATGCTTCAAACTGCACGACCCGGCCAACGACCCGCTGTTCCCGGCGGAAGGGTTGTCCACCGCGCGCTTTCTGGGCGACTTCATGAACTACACGGCCACCGGCCTTGCCCAGCAACTGGACCGCCCCAAGCCGCAGCAGCCGGGCTTTGCCGCCCCGCTCGACTACATGCCGCCCACCGTGCGGGGCGCGCTGGGTGCGGCCATACCCGGGCTTGGCGCCGCATTGGACACCCACTTCCCGGCCAAGACGCCGCGCACCATCGCGCCCTTTCCCGCACCGACCACCCCCGGCGGCCTGGCCACGGCCACCCAGGCGCAGCGGCGCACCTTCTTCACCGGCATGCTGGATCGTTACCGCCACCATGAGGAAACGTTTGACGGCGACGTCGGCGTCCATGGCATGGGGCACGCCTGCCGGGGGTTCATCTTCGCCAACGTCATGGCCAACATCATGCGCGAGCGGGGCGTGGCCGTGGACAAGAACGCCGTGCTCTGCGGCATCGCCGCGCACGACAGCGGGCGCGAGGCCAACGGCAGCGACGTGTACGAAACGCAAAGCGCCGACATTGGCGTGCAGGCCATGCGCACCGCCTTTGGCGTGGAATCGTTCGGCGAGGCCTTTGAAACCCAGTACCGCCTCCAGATCGACGATCCGGACCACCGCGACCAGCACAGGCCGCTGACGGCAGAGGCACTGCTGATGCAGAGCGCGGATTCGCTGGACATCAGCCGCACCCAGGACTTCGACCCGGCGCGCTTCCCCTTGCTGCGCGAACCGGTCACCCTGCCCGATGGCCGCATCCTGCCGCAGGACGAACGCCTGCGCGAGCAACTGGCGCACGAGGCCGCGCTGCTGCAACGGCTGACCGACCCCGCCGTGTACGCCCGGCCCCTGATGCACGACCTGCTGCTGCAGATGGCGGAAGCCCCCGATCCCTCGATACCGGCGGGTCAACTGGGCGAGCTCAGGGGCGCGGTACGGCAGGAACTGGCGGAATTGCGCACCCTGGGCAACGACGCCTACCTTGCCCGCGTGGAAGACGCCTTGCGCACCCACGCGCACGAAATGCCGCTGCTTTCCCGGTACTACTTCCAGGCAGACTAGGCGCATCAACCGCCGCAAAGGACGCACCATGACCATCCAGGAACTGCTGCACGAACTGGGAACCCGCATGGGCACAGGGCCGCTCACCCTTGATGGGCAGACCCCCTGCACCCTGTGCTTTGACGGCAAGTACGTCGTCACCCTGTACCACGACCCGGACGACCACGCCCTGTTGGCCGCCGCACCCGTAGGGACCGTGGGCGCGGGGTTCGGCCACCTGCGCGAGGACGATCTGCGGGCACTGCTGACCGATGCCTGCCTGGGCGCCCGCACAGGCGGGGCCGCCTTCGGCCTTTCTCCCGAAACGGGCGAACTGCTGCTGTGGAAGCGCTGGAACGACGAGTTCCCCGACTACCCCGCGCTGGAGACGGCGCTGAACGGGTTCCTTGCCCAACTGGACCACTGGCAGACTCAGCGCCCCGGCAGGGCGGACAACACGCCGCGCCCCGCAACCGGCATGGCCCCCACCGCGACGCCGGAAGAAACGCCCGTCACCACGCCGTATACCGGCAACATGCTGCGCATTTGAAACGCGCCCGACTGTCCCCCGGTACACACCTGACACGCGCCGGGGCGTAGCGCCCCCCCCGGCGCGACAACACGGTGCGGCAACACGAAAACGCCGGACGGAACGGGATGCTTCCCGCGCCGCCCGGCGTTGCGTTTTGTCATGCGGGCATGCCGGTCACCGGCGTCCGCCCATCCCCCCGGTGCCTACAGCTTCGGCGGGGTAACCAGCCCGGCGCTGACCATTTCCTCCACCTGGGCCACGTCCTTGTCGCCCCGGCCGGACAGGTTCACCAGGATGATGGCGTCCCTGCCCATGGCGGGGGCCAGCTTCATGGCGTGAGCCAGGGCGTGGGACGATTCCAGCGCGGGGATGATGCCTTCCGTGCGCGACAGGACGAAGAAGGCGTCCAGGGCCTCGGCATCGGTCACGCTGGCGTACTCGGCGCGGCCCAGATCCTTGAGGTGGCTGTGCTCCGGCCCCACGCCGGGGTAGTCCAGCCCGGCGGAAATGGAATACACGGCGGCGGGTTCGCCCGCCTCATCCTTCAGCATGTACGAATGAAAACCGTGCATGACCCCCGGCGTGCCCATGCACAGGGTGGCCGCATGGTCGCCGTAGCTCAGGCCGCGCCCGGCAGGCTCGACCCCGATGAGCCGCACGCCTTCGTCGGCGATGAAGTCCGCAAACAGGCCGATGGCGTTGGAACCGCCCCCCACGCAGGCCACGGCGCAGTCGGGCAGGCGGCCTTCGGCCTCCAGCATCTGCGCGCGCGCCTCGCGCCCGATCACCGACTGAAAGTGCCGCACGATGCGCGGGTACGGGTGCGGCCCCACGGCGGAACCCAGCAGGTAGAAGGTGTTTTCCGCGTCGCCCAGCCATGCGGCCAGGGCCTCGTCCACGGCCTCCTTCAGGGTGCGCTGGCCGCTCATGGCGGGCACCACTTCCGCGCCCATCATGCGCATGCGGAACACGTTCAGCTTCTGGCGCTCCATGTCTTCCGCGCCCATGTGGATGGTGCACTGCATGCCCATGAGGGCCGCAGTGGCGGCGGTGGCCACGCCATGCTGACCCGCGCCCGTTTCCGCGATGACCTTTTTCTTGCCCATGCGCTTGGCCAGCAGAATCTGCCCGATGGTGTTGTTCACCTTGTGCGCGCCAAGGTGGTTCAGGTCTTCGCGCTTGAGGTAGATATTGGCCCCGCCCAGGCGCGCGGTAAGGTTGGCGCACAGGAACAGCGGCGTCTGGCGGCCGGAATAGCGGGTCAGGTAGTATTCCAGCTCGGCCAGAAAGTCCGGGTCGGCGTGGTAGCGTTCAAAGGTGGCGGCCAGTTCATCGAGCACGGGCTTGATGTGCTCCGGCACGTACTGCCCGCCGTAGGGGCCGAACAGACCGTCGGCAGCAGGCGGCGCGGGGGGCGTGGCCTGAGTGGCCGCACGCGCGGCGGCGGCGCAGGCGCAGCCGCCATCGGTGGGCAGGGTGGCGCCGTAGGTGACACCGGCGGGAAACATGCGGGGGATGGTGGACATGGTCGAAGCTCCTCATGCTGAGCGCGGGGAACTCCAGACCAGGATGCGCGGGGGATACGCAAGGAGGTATGCGCCGCGCCCGGAGTTCCGACCGCGGTTGGTTTATCGACGGATGCCGCGCCTTGTGGCAACGGCGTGCGCGAACCTCCACGGCCCTGAGGTCAGGGCCGCCACCACCGGTGGACCGGGTGCGCGCAGCGGCGCGGTCCCGCAGGCAGCGGGAGCGCGGGCGAGCACAGGGCCGAAGGTATGGAGAGTGCGGTGCGCATGCACTGCTCATGCCGTGAACCGGACCGGCTGTCAAGAATTGTATACAGTATGCGAAAGACGGAATCGCCACCTGCGGATCAGGACAATCCGGCGGCAGAACGGGCCATTCCTGCGGATTGACGTTGCCCGGCCTCGCCTGCCGGGTTCGGGAATGCTATCAATATATGGCGCGCCACACCGGCGCGGCCCGTTCTGGAGGCCCGGCCATGGAAACGTCTGGCGGCCCGCCTGGTCCATCCGCCCCGTCCGCACAGTCATTCCAACCGTAACCCGACAACTTCATGGAGCCGCCATGTCGTCCGCATCTGCAAGCAACCCCGCCGCAGCCCCCGCGGCCCCCGTCACCGCACTCGTTCTCGTGGACATCCAGCGCGACTACTTTCCCGGCGGGCGCATGGCCCTGCCCGATGCAGAGAACGCGGGCCGCCGCGCCGCAGAGGTGCTGACCCGCTGCCGCGCGGCATCCATGCCGATCATGCATATCCGCCACGAAAGCATCCGCCCCGGCTCCACCTTTTTCCTGCCCGGCACGGAAGGGGCGGACATCCACCCGCTGGTGGCCCCCCTGCCCGGCGAGGCCGTGCTGACCAAGAACGTTCCCAATTCCTTCCGCGACACGGAACTGCTCCAACACTTGCGCGGAATCGACGTCACCGATCTCATCGTGGTGGGCATGATGACCCACATGTGCATCGACACCACCGTGCGCGCCGCCTTCGACCTGGGCTTTCGCTGCCGGGTGGCGGGCGACGCCACGGCATCTCCCGCGCTGACGTATGGCGGCACGCAGGTGGACGCGGACACGGTGCGCGCAACCTTTCTGGCTGCCCTGAACGGGGTGTTTGCCGAAGTGACCGACGCGGCGGATCTGGCGGTGTAGCCGGAGCACCTGACACCGGGGTGCAACGCTGTTGCGCGACCGGGCAGCCACGGATTCCGCGGCCCCACGACACATGCGGACGTGAGCCCCGGCGGGCAACATAGATGGGGACAAGAACACCGGGGTCGTCCGGTTCATCCCTTGCCGCCGTTGCCCGCGTACATTCCTGCGCCGCACCCTTGCCGAGGGGCCTTCGGGACGGTACACCCGGCGGGGAAGGTGCATCGCGGGCCATCCCGTGCGCCCATCACATCACGCCAGACCCACGCGCCCGTTTCGCGCACCCGTTACGCGCGCCCACACCCGCGCACCACTCCACGGAGGCCCCATGGAACACCATATCCGCTACGACGCCGCCCAGCGTGCCCTGATCCTGCTCGACCAGCGCCTGCTGCCCACCCGGCAGGAAGATTTCGTGTGCCGCACCACGGAAGACATCGTAACGGCCTTGCAGGTCATGGTGGTGCGCGGCGCGCCTGCCATCGGCGTCACCGCAGCGTGGGGCTGCGTGCTGGCCGCGTACGAGGCCGCCGAGGCGGGCGACCATTGGCACCCGGTGCTGGACGGCCTGCTGGAGCGCATCGCCAAGGCGCGACCCACGGCGGTGAACCTGCGCTGGGCCGTGGACCGCATGCGCAAGGTGTGGAAAACCGCCGGGCACGCGCCCTTTGCCACGCTGCTCTCGCTATGGGAATCGGAGGCGCGGCGCATCCACCGCGACGACATCGAGATCAACCGCGCCATGGGCCGCCACGGCGCGGCGCTGATCGACGAGGGCGACACGGTGATGACCCACTGCAACGCGGGCGCGCTGGCCACCGCCGGGTACGGCACCGCGCTGGGGGTCATCCGGGGCGCGGTGGACGCGGGCAAGAAGATTTCGGTCATCGCCAACGAAACGCGGCCCTTCCTGCAGGGGGCGCGGCTGACCGCCTTTGAACTGCACGAGGACCACATCCCCGTCACCGTGGCCTGCGACAACGCCTGCGGCCATCTTATGCGCAAGGGCATGGTGCAGAAGGTGGTGGTGGGGGCCGACCGCATTGCCGCCAACGGCGACGCCGCCAACAAGATCGGCACCTATTCCGTGGCCCTGCTGGCCCGCGAACACGGCGTGCCCTTCTACGTGGCCGCGCCGCTGTCCACCATCGACAGGAACACCCCCGACGGCGACCACATTCCCATCGAGGACCGCACCCCGCGCGAGGTCACCCACGTGGGCGACACCCAGATCACCCCCGACGGGGTGCCGGTATACAACTTTGCCTTCGACGTGACCCCCGCCGCACTCATCGCGGGTATCGTCACCGAGGTGGGCGTGCTGCGCGCCCCGTACGCCGAGAGCATTGCGGAGGCGTTTCGCAAGGCGGGGCTGGAATAACGCGAGACGCGCCGGGCCGCATCCCGGCCTGCCCGCCGCACGCGATGCCTGCCGGTCGCCTGAACAACCTCTCGCGCCTCCCCCCTCCCGCCTTTTCCGCATCCCCGTGCCGTCGCCGCGTGGCGAGGGCGCGGGGACGCGCAATTTTTCCGCGCCACGCACGCCCGCGTCCCCGTATCTGGCTTCTGGGCATCCACAGCATCCGCGCCGCACAGGTGATGCGTTGCTCCGGGCAGACGGCTGTGCCATGCTGGAATGTACGTTCCACGCTTGCCACCGATACACCGATGCCATCCGTCGCCCCTACCGGAACGCAGGAGCCGCAACCATGATGATGAAACTCTCCGACGTCGATCTGCTGGAAGCACTGGAGCGCCCCGAAAGCGCGCCCCTGCGCGAGATGTTTTCCGTGCGCCGTGTCGCGCGCGGGCAGGGCATCTTCTGGCCCGACGAACAGGAGGACCTGGTGCTGGTGGTGAAGTCGGGGCGGTTCCGGGTGTACCTTTCGTACGGGGGCAAGGAATTCACCCTGGCCTTTCTGGAACGGGGCGACATCTACAGCAGCCACACCGGGGCGCACGTGCAGGCGCTGGCCGACGGCGAAGTGCTGCTGGCAGACACCCGCGCCTTCCGCCGCCGCATGACCGACCTGCCGGAGGTTTCGGCCATCATGGTGCGGGTGCTGGGGCAGATGCTGCGCTCCACCTTCTTTCTCATCGAGGGGCTGGTGTTCCGCGACAGCAACACCCGCCTGGCCTCCCTGCTGCTGGAGCAGGCCGAGCGCGCTCCCGCCCCCGACTCCACCGACCCGACATATCTTGCAGAAATGGACGCGGCGGAAAATGCGCCCTCCGCCACGGGAGTGGCGATAATCCCGGATGGCGTTCCCGCGCATGCCCCCGCCCGCATCCCGGCCACGCCGCGCCCCGCCCATACCCCGACCAGACACCACGCCATGCCCGCCCCATCGGTGCAGCCCGGCAGCGGCCAGATCATCCGCATGGACCTGACCACGGAACAACTGGCCGGCATGGTGGGGGCCACCCGCCAGACCGTGTCCACCCTGCTCAACGACATGATCCGCTCCGGCATCCTTGAACGCGTAGGACGCGGGGCCTACCGCGTGCGCGACATGGACCGCCTGCGCGAACTGGCCAGCGCGTAGCGGCTCCCTTTTCCAGCCCGCCCGGCCTTTCACCAACTCCGTTCTGGCCCGTCCCGGCCCGCACCTTGCCACGGGCCTCGCCCAACGGGACGCCCCCTGCCTGCGACCACTACCCGGCCCGGCCATTTCTTGCGGCAAGGCCGCGCCCTGCCCCGGTTTCCGCTCGTCGTCGCTGCCCGCCAACGCCAGCTTCCGTGCCCGCATTTTCCCGCCATCCCTTTTTTCCGCACCTTCGCGCCTTCTGTCGGCTAGCCGACATACTCACCCTTCCTGCCGCGCTACGTTCGTGCCATACAGTGCCGCCCGCGCGCAGGAGAGGACGTGCGGGGGCGGCGGATGCGTCCGCACGCGTCGCGGGAAACGGCAGCGGACGCGGTGCAACCGCAGCGGCCCCCCAGCGGGGCCACCGCCCAGGGAGGGCAACATGAATTCCGGAACCCCCGAGAACGAGCGCACACTGTGGGAAGACGCGCGGCAGATGCTGCGCAAGGCCGAAGCCGAAAACATCCCCACCGCGTGGGACCGCATGCGCGAGCAGACGCCCCACTGTAAATTCTGCGAACTGGGCACCACCTGCCGCAACTGCGTCATGGGCCCCTGCCGCATCGCCAACCGCAAGGACGGCAAGATGCGCTACGGCGTGTGCGGCGCGGACGCCGACGTCATCGTGGCCCGCAACTTCGGCCGGTTCATCGCGGGCGGCGCCGCCGGGCACTCCGACCATGGCCGCGACCTGATCGAAACGCTGGAAGCCGTGGTGGAAGGCCATGCCCCCGGCTACACCATCCGCGACGAGGCCAAGTTGCGCCGCATCGCCGCCGAACTGGGCGTGGCCGAAGCGGACACCCGCCCCACCCTGGACGTGGCCCGCGACCTGGTGGAGGTCTGCTACGCCGACTTCGGCAGCCGCCGCAGCGAACTGGCCTTTCTGAAGCGCGCCCCCAAGGTCCGCCGCGAACTGTGGGAACGCCTGGGCATGACCCCGCGCGGCGTTGACCGCGAAATCGCCGAAATGATGCACCGCACCCACATGGGCTGCGACAACGACCCCGCCAGCCTGCTGACCCACGCCGCGCGCACAGCGCTGGCCGATGGCTGGGGCGGGTCCATGATCGGCACCGAGCTGTCGGACATCCTGTTCGGCACGCCCATGCCCCGCCAGTCCACCGTGAACCTGGGCGTGCTGCGCGAAGACGCCGTGAACATCCTTGTGCATGGCCACAACCCCGTGGTGTCGGAAATGATCCTGGCCGCCGCGCGCGAACCCGCCATGCAGCAGGCCGCCCGCGATGCCGGGGCCGCCGCCCTGAACGTGGCCGGGCTGTGCTGCACCGGCAACGAACTGCTGATGCGCCAGGGCATTCCCATGGCGGGCAACCACCTGATGACCGAACTGGCCATCGTCACCGGCGCGGCGGATGCCATCGTGGCCGACTATCAGTGCATCATGCCCAGCCTGGTGCGCATTGCCGCGTGCTACCACACCCGCTTCGTGACCACCTCGCCCAAGGGGCGGTTTACCGGGGCCACCCACATCGAGGTGCACCCCCACAACGCGCAGGAAAAGTGCCGCGAGATCGTGCGGCTGGCCATCGATGCGTTCACCAGGCGCGACCCCGCGCGGGTCAGCATTCCCGTGCAGCCGGTACCCATCACCACAGGTTTCTCCAACGAGGCCATCCTGGCCGCGCTGGGCGGCACCCCCGCCCCGCTGCTGGACGCCGTGAAGGCCGGGCAGATTCGCGGGTTCGTGGGCATCGTGGGCTGCAACAACCCCAAGATCATGCAGGATTCCGGCAACGTGGGCCTGGCCAAGGAACTCATCCGCCGCGACATCATGGTGCTGGCCACCGGCTGCGTGACCACGGCGGCGGGCAAGGCCGGACTGCTGATGCCAGAGGCCGCCGACATGGCCGGACCGGGCCTTTCAGCCGTGTGCAAGGCGCTGGGCGTGCCGCCGGTGCTGCACATGGGCAGCTGCGTGGACAACTCGCGCATCCTGCAACTGTGCGGCCTGCTGGCCGACGAACTGGGCGTGGACATCAGCGACCTGCCCGTGGGGGCCTCGTCGCCGGAATGGTATTCGGAAAAGGCGGCGGCCATCGGCCTGTACGCCGTGGCCAGCGGCATTCCCACCCACCTCGGCCTGCCGCCCAACATCCTGGGCAGCGACGTGGTGACCGGCATGGCCGTGGACGGCCTGAACGGGCTGGTGGGCGCGGCGTTCATGGTGGAAGCCGACCCGGTGAAGGCGGCGGACCTGCTGGAGGCGCATATCGTGGAGCGCCGCCAAAAGCTGGGCCTTTCCGCATAACTGAGCCTTCGGCTGCGCGACACCCATTACCCGGCGGCGCGGTCACCGGCCCGTGGCCGCGCCTTCCCGCACCGGGACGGGCCGGGGCAGGCACTTCCTGCCTCGGCCCAGCTCCGGGGCTTCGGTCCCGACCGGAGTACGCAGGGCAACAGGTACGCCACATATCCACCGGAGCGGCTAGCTGACGGACGAAAGGACCATAAAAACAGCCCCTGCCGGGTAATCTCCGCACCATCCGGCGCCACCCCTTTCGAAAGCTTTGGGGGGATGGGGTGGGGGTCCGGGGGCGGGGAAGGAGACCCTTTCCTGAAAGGGTCCCTTCCCCGCCCCCGGTTCTCTCCCTTCCGAAACGAACGCCACGCAGGAGGCACGCATGAAACTGGCATTCGCAGGCAAGGGCGGCGCTGGCAAGACCACGCTGGCGGCCTGGACGGCGGACTATCTGGCCCGGCACGGGCACGACGTGTGGATGATCGATGCGGACACGGCCCTGTCACTGGGGCGCGCGTCGGGTCTGGCGCGCGACGGACTGCCGGTGCCGCTGGTGGAACGGCGCGACCTGATCATGCAGCGCATCGGCACGGGCATGATCAGCCTGACGCCGGAGGTGGGCGACCTGCCCGAGGCGCTGGCGGTGGATGTTCCCCTTGGGGGGGATGCGGCCCCCGGCATTGCGCCGGGACGCAAGCGGCTGCTGGTCATGGGGTCTGTGGCCGGGGCCGGGGGCGGCTGCGCCTGCGAGGCCAATTCCCTGCTGAAGGCCCTGCTGGCCCACCTGGTATACGACCGGCGCGAATGGGTGCTGGTGGATCTGGAGGCCGGGGTGGAACACCTTGGCCGAGGCACCGTGGCGGCAGTGGACGGCCTGGCGGTGGTCAGCGAGCCTGGCCTGCGCAGCCTGGAAACGGCAGCGGACATCGCCCGGCTGGCGCACGGACTCGGTCTGCACCGTCAGGTGCTGGCCCTGAACCGGCTTGCCGGTCCGTGCGTGGCCTGCGCCGAAGACGAATACCTGCCCCAATTGCCCCTGCTGCCTGACAGCCCGGAACTGGCCGGACTGCCCGAAACGCGGGTGGGCGTGCCCGCCCTGCCCGGCCTTGCGACGCGCATGCTGGACAACGCATGCGTCACCGGCCTGCCGGAACACGCGCTGGTGGACCGGTTCATCGCCCGGCTGCTGGAAGGGTTCGGACACCCGGCGGGGGCCACGGCCTGAGCAAGCCGGAGAATGGACGACGCCGGACAGGTTACCGCAGTGCTTCTCGCAAAAAAACAACGCCGGGCACTTTCGTGTCCGGCGTCAGACTGCTGACAAACCTAGATTCTTGCGGGGGAGGGACCCTTTTGAAAAAGGGGCTCCTCCCCCGTACCCCCTCCCCCAAAAACTTTTATTTTGTGTCTCCGAGATATTACGCGAACACAAAAACCGGGGTCCCAAGGGGCGGCAGCCCCTTGGCCGCCGGAGGCGTACAAAAACAGGCTTTGTCGACAACCTGAACGCCGGGCACTTTCGTGTCCGGCGTTTTCGTTTCTCTCGCTCAATCCGCATGTCGCACGCGCGGCAGCAATTCCTTCCAGCGCGTGGCATCCAGCCGCTGGTCGGGTGGCACATCGGCCAACACCGCGCGCAGCCGCACCGCCTCCTCCCGCAGGGCCGCCAGATCCACTCCGAACCATGCGGGCAGAAACGGCAACAGATGCCCGGCTCCACGCTCCAGCAGGCGCAACGCCCCGGCGCGGTTGCCGTTTTCCTCGTGCAGCAGGCCCACGGCAATCTGCAGGATGCCCTTGTACACGTCGCGCTGGGGCCGGGTTTCGTCCAGCCACAGGTGTTCCAGCACCTCGTGACAGGTAAACCACGCCCCGGCCTCGAACAGGGCCAACGCCCGGTCCAAGCGGCGAATTTCGTCAGGCGTACGCCCCTCCTCCGTGCGCCCGTTCACCACACGACCGTCCGGGTCGCGGCTATCCGGCATTTCGCCGTCCGGCGTACGCCCGCCCGCATCATCTTGCGGCGACACGGCAGTGGCATCGTTTGGCATCTTGTGGTCAGACATGCGCCCTCCCCGGCGACGGTGCGCCGTCACGACGATCCGCACATTCCCCTTCCCGGCATGCCGCAAACGGCGACGCTACACCCCGAAGAACCGTCGCGCGTTCTCCCCGGCCACCGTCCACAGTTCGGCCACGTCCATGCCCCGCGCCTGGGCCACGGTCTGGGCTGTGAACACCATGTAGGCGGGCTCGTTGCGCTTGCCGCGGTACGGCACGGGCGACAGGTACGGGCAGTCGGTTTCCAGCAGCAGCCGGTCCAGCGGCAGGGTGCGCGCGGCCTCGCGCAGGGGTTCGTTGGCCGGGTAGCTGACCGGGCCGGGCAGCGAGACGTGCCAGCCGTGCGCCACTATGCGCGCGGCCTGCGTCGCGTCGCCGCCAAAGCAGTGCCACAGCAGCGGGTAGCCGGAAAAGCCTTCCTCTTCCAGCACCTGCATGGTGTCGTCGAAGGCATCACGCGAATGGATCACCACCGGGCGCTCCACCTCGCGGGCCATGGCCAACTGGGCGCGAAAGGCCACGCGCTGGATGTCGGGCGGGCAGTCGTCCCAGTAGAAATCCAGGCCGATCTCGCCCACGGCGCGCAAGCGGTCGTCCTGCGCAAAGGCATCGCGCATGACGGCAAGGGCCGCATCGTCGCAGGCCTGCGCCTCGCAGGGGTGGATGCCGAGCAGAAAGAACACCTCGGGCCGCTGCGCGAACAGGTGGCGGTTGGCCCTCCATTTTTCCGGGCCAAGGAACACGTTGCCGAACTGCGCCACCCCGGCAGCGCGGGCGCGATCCAGCACGGCCTCGCGGTCGGCGTCAAACTCGCTGCCGTCGAGATGGGCGTGCGATTCCACGCCGGTACAGGGCAGCCCCAGGCTTTCCGGCGCGGGGCGTTCCGTTTTCTTTTTGGACATGATGCGGATTCCTTATGTGATGGCGCGCACACGCGTATGGAACCGGCCATGCGCTCTCGCCCACACGAATGACAGGCGGGCGGGCAGAAGGCTACGGCACGGGCAGACGCCGCGTGGCGTCACGAATGTTCATCGGAAGCACGGAAAAAATGCGTCTTCGCGGGGTGCCTGTCCAGTGTGCAGGCACCTGCGGCAACGCCAGGGAAGACCTGGCTAGGTGCGCGCGGCGGGAAACAGCTCGCCCTTGGCAACCCGCTCCCATAGCGCAAGCACCGCCTCACGCTGGCGTTCCAGCGAACAGGCCCGCGCCGTGGCAAGGCCCGCCCGGCGTAGCGCGGCCAGTTCCGGTCCGCCCGTGGCGGCAAGGCGCACGGCCCGTTCCAGGGCCAGCCCGGCGGCCACCACGTCGGCGTCGGCGGCAAAGTAGCCGTTGGGTGGCAGGTCCATGCCGCCGCTTGCCGGGTCCGCCTCGGGGCCGCCGCCGGTCCACCACGGGGTCACCCCGCCGGGCAGGGCCTGGCGCATGTAGTCCCAGCCGCCAAACCCGGCAAAGCCCACCAGCAGGCAGCCGCTGGCCAGCGCCTCCAGCGGGGGCAGCGGGCAGCCCTCGGGAAACCCGGTGGCCAGGAACACGTGCGATGCGCGCAGCAGGTCGGCCACCTCGGCATGGGAACGGCCATGAATCTCGCGCCACTCGACCTCGACCAGGCGCTCGCCGCGCGAGACGGACAGGGCCAGCCGGGCGGTCAGCAGGTCGCGCACCTGCTGGGCCAGCGCACGGTTCTTGCGCGGCATCCAGGCGATGCGCACCGGCCCCTGCGGGGGGGCGTCGGGAATCTCTCCCCCGGCACCTCCGGCATCAGAGACACCGGGGGCACCCGCTCCTTCCGCCCTCTCCGCCCAGGCCGGGCGAAACAGCTCAAGGTCGATACCGGGCCGCAGCACCGGGGCCTCGCGCCCGGTCACCTCGCGGGTATACCAGGCCACCGGGTCGGACACGGCCAGAAAGGACACGGCCAGTTGCGGCCAGGCCACGCCCGGCGGCAACGACGACAGCAGATACGCCCAGTTCTGCACGTACACCACGCACCGCGCGCCAACGCGCAAGCCGGGAGCCAGCGCGTTGACCCAACCTTCCGGCACCAGCCACACATCCTGCGGGGCCACGGCTGCGGCCGCCTCATCCCAACCCATTACCGGAGCGGGCGAATTATGGGGATCAAGCCCGGGCGCGCCCCCTTCGCGGGGGACGAGAAACACCGGATACCCGGCGGCGTGCAGGTGCGTGGCCATGCGGTACAGCACGGCAAGTCCCCCGGTCATGCGGGGCAGCGGCGGAACGAACAGAAAGGTGCGCATGGCTATGCTCCGTGATTGCGCGCAGCAAAGCAGATACCGGGGGGAAGGGCAAGGGGGCGGAGCGTCACGGGGCCGGGCTGCCCCGGCAGCGCAAGCAGAACCGACAGGATGGGACGGCAGGACCGGACGGAACCGGACGGAACTGAACTGAACTGATCCGGGCAGCCCGGAGGAATGGGGCGAATCGGGCGTACCAGCACCTGCCCGCACGCCCAGTCGCCGCTCCAACCCGCCCCCGAAAAAACAGCGCCGGGGACGGAAGGCATCCCTCCATCCCCGGCGCGAAATCAGGCGGCGGTCAGGCTACTTGCCGCAGCACTTCTTGAACTTCTTGCCGCTGCCACAGGTGCAGGGCTCGTTGCGGCCCACCTTGGGGGCCTCGCGGCGGAACGGCTCCTGCCCGTGCACCAGGCCGTCGGCGTAGTACCACACGCCGTCCTCGCACCGGAAAAAGCTGTCCTCGCGCAGTTCCTGCGGCACGCCGCCCAGCACATAGTGGGCCACGAACGAAACCTCGCCGGTTTCGTCGCCGGGCTGCCCGCCCTTCACGGAAAGCACTTCCAGACCCTTCCAGTCCACGGCCTCGGACCAGGCGCGCATCTCGTCAACGCTGACTTCCTCGCGCATGGCCGGGTGGGTGGAAGTATCCAGGTAGTCGAAGGCGTGCAGGCAGTGGGCGGAATAGCGCGAGCGCATCAGCGCTTCCGCCGTGGGGGCGGGCTTTTCGCCGCGCACGTAGGGGCCGCAGCAGGCATCCAGCGCAAGGCCGGAGCCGCAGGGGCAAAGCGTGGTCTCGGACATGTGGGTCGATCCTTCGGCCCGCCGCCCGACGCTTCGCCCCGCGAAGCCCGTCGGCGTTCCGCTAATGGTTACCGCAGCCGTGATGGCCGTGGGATGTACACAGTTCCTGCCGGTCGGTCAGATGGCCGTCCAGCCAGCTTCGGGCGGCGTCATGCACCGGGCCGGACGCGCCGCGCACCACCTCTATGCCGTGGCGGCGCAGCGTCATCACGGCGCCTTCGCCCATGTTGCCGCCCACCAGAACGCTGACGCCAAGGTCCACCAGCACGGGCACGATGTTCGACTTGCACCCGCAGCCGGGGGGCGGCGTCAGGCGCTCTTCTTTCACAATGTTGCGGGTCTCGTCCACCGTCAGCAGGGTATAATACTCGCAGTGGCCGAAATGTTCGTCAATGATGCCGTCTTTCGAAGGCAGGGCGATTTTGAGCATGGACTGAATTCCTCCGTGGCAGGTATACGTTCCGCACCTGATAATCCTTTGCTCCGGAAAGTCAATGACCACTTACTTCATCGGATTCGTGCAGGCACGGCAGGAAAAGGGCTGCCCGCGCACGTCAGCAGGCACCCGGTGCGGCCCCATGCCGCGTGCCCTTGCGCACACCCGCCGCTGCGCCGCACGACCAGGCCGGGCGCCCAAAAGTGTCGCGTACCCCGCCATGACCGTGCCCCGCACGGGCTTGCCGCCGCCCGCGCCACAGTGCCCGACCGGATGCGACGCAGGGTGGCGCGGCACCACCGCGTGTGATACCCTTGCTGTATGGCTCGGGCCGGAGGCCCGCAGGAGCACCGCCGGGCAGCGCACCCCGTCCTTGCAGGAAGGACGGCGGCAGGAACCGCGCCCCGGCCTCATTTCCACCCCCGCCAGGAGACTTCGGGACCATGACAGACTCCACCACCGATCGGCGCAAGCATTTCCGCCTTCCCAAGCCCTTTCCCGTCGAGGCCAGCGAGATCAGGTTTCCCCCGTCCAGCCAGGGCCGGTTCGAAACCCAGTGCTGCGACATCAGCGCCGGCGGGCTCAGCGTGCACAGCCCCCGCACCTTCGAGCCGGGCACCAAGCTGCAGGTGCGCGTGCACATCCCCACGCTGAACAAGTATTCGCCGGGGTTCTTCAAGGTGTACGAGAACGACGCCGACCAGTACCTGCAAGCCATAGCCGAGGTGACCCGCGCGGAATACTCCGCCGGGGGCTACCTGCTGGGGCTGAAGTATGTGGATGTGGACGAGGATGCCGCCCGCGCCGTGGCCAACATGGTCAACAAGGCCGTGCAAAGCTGACCGCCCGCGGCGCAAGGCCCGGCAGTGGCCGCCGGTGCCGGACGGGTGCTGGCGGGTACCGGGAGCGCGAGTCAAAAACATCCCGCGCCACAACGCAGAACGGCTTGCGGACCGCCCGCAAGCCGTTCTGGAGGAAAAGCTGTCTGCAAAAGAAAGGAAGGTACTTGGGATATAGCAACCCGCGTGCCAACACCGCCCTCAGCAGGCGGTGTTTTGTTTTGTACTGTAAATTCATCAAATTACCTGAAAACACATCCTCTGACCGCCAGGGTGCGGCAAACTCTTTCGTAAAAAAAATTGAACCCCCCCTGTGCGGAAGCATATAAACTGTTCGCTCAGACATTTTTTCTGACCGTCCCACTCCGGACTGTTGCTTGCGAACACCCCGCCCCGGACTTGCTGATAATTCCTTATTTCACAAGGCATTGGACGTGCGCTCACCCTGGCCGGACAGGGGCGGGGGGGCCGAATTCAAAAAATTCTACCCCCACCATGGCCTGTTGAGTCCTTACTCTCACCATTGACATGGGCCATCTCAACTCCCATAGTGAAGATAATGATTGACAGCGCAACCATGTAGGCTGTTCAATCAAACAACGCCCGGAACCATCCGGGACAGATACACTCTCTGATGGAGGTTTCACAAATGCCCGCCCGTCATTCCAGCATCCCCGTGACGCGGCAGGACATCCAGCCTCGCAAGGACAGCGAGGCGGCCCTGTTCCGCAACCGGCTGAAGAAGATCGGCCGCATCCAGGACACCCGTACCCGCGCCCACCGCATCCTGCTGGCGCTGGGTTACGTCATCGCGCTGACCCCGCGCGGTGTGCCTGCGTTTACCCGTGCGCTGGTGCGCAAGGGCGCCAACGTGGTGGTGTGGCTTACCGACGAATCGCGCGAAGGCCTGCCCGCTTCGCTGCGCGCGCCCGCCTGGGCGGGTTTCTACGCGCGCGACGACAGCGACGAGATGGTCTACGACGAGGATTACCACACCCTCATCGACTACCTGCGCGAACTGCATCCCGAACAGATGCGCGTCGCCCCCGAGGTCATGTCCGACAACTGATCGGCGTCCGCCCCCGCGCGCACGCCGGTCACACGACCGGCATCGGGCATCGCCCGGCGCACGGGGACAGCCTGACGGCAGGGTCTCGCCGCCCTCCGTCGGGTTGGCCCGAAAGGAGCCGCTCCAAAAGAGTCGGCCCGAAGAGAGCCGCCCCGAAGAGAGCCGCACGGTTCCGCTCTTTTCGGTCGCCGCGGCCCCCCGCGTACACGCCCCCCTCTCTCCCTGCCCTTGGCTCGCGCTTCATCCTTCCTGTTATCCGCAGCAACGGTGCCGCCGCGCATCGTACAGCCCGACACAGTTCCATCTCGTTCGCCTTCGATCCCTCACATACGGGTACTGCCTGCCACCAGGTGGTCATCCTGTTGCGTTGCCGCACCTTCTTCCGGGCATCCTGCGGCGCGCGTGTTGACGCCCCTCGCGCGATACGGGTATTCTCCGGCGTCTTTTTTCCACAAGGAGAACCCCCGCATGCTCGATCTCAAACTGCTGCAGCGCAGCCCCGAAGTGGTGGCCAAGGCCCTGGCCGACCGGGGCTCGTCGCTCGACATGGCAGAATTCACCGCCCTGGACGAACGCCGCCGCGCCCTGCTGGCCGAGGTGGAAGCCCTGAAGGGCGAACGCAACAAGGCCTCGGGCGAAGTGGCCCGCATGAAGCGCGCAGGCGAAGACGCCGCCCCGCTGCTGGAAAGCCTGTCCGGCCTGTCCGACCGCATCAAGGACCTGGACCGCGAAACCGAAGAGGTGAAGGCCGCCGTCAACGACTGGCTGCTGGCCGTGCCCAATATTCCCGACGCCTCGGTGCCCTTTGGCCGCAGCGAAGCCGACAACCCCGAGGTGCTGCGCTGGGGCGAGCCCCGCGCCTTCTCCTTTGCCCCCAAGGAACACTGGGAGATCGGCACCGCCCTTGGCGGGCTGGACTTCGAGCGCGCGGGCAAGCTGGCGGGCAGCCGTTTTGCCGTGTACCGCACCTGGGCGGCCCGCATGGAACGCGCCCTGGCCAACTTCTTTCTGGATACGCACATCACCGAGCACGGCTACGTGGAAATCATCCCGCCGTTCATGGTCAACCGCAAGACCATGACCGGCACCGGCCAGCTGCCCAAGTTCGAGGAAGACCTGTTCAAGCTCGAAGGGTGGGACTACTTCCTGATCCCCACGGCGGAAGTGCCGCTGACCAACCTGCACGCGGACGAAGCGCTGGAAGAAGCGCAGCTGCCCCTGGGCTACGCGGCCATGACCCCGTGCTTCCGCTCCGAAGCGGGCAGCTACGGCAAGGATACGCGCGGCCTGATCCGCCAGCACCAGTTCACCAAGGTGGAAATGGTGCGCTTCGCCCATCCGGATCGTTCGTTCGACGAACTGGAAAAGATGCGCGGCCACGCCGAGGTGCTGTTGCAACGCCTGGGCCTGCCCTACCGGGTGATCACCCTGTGCACGGGCGACATGGGTTTCTCGTCGGCCAAGACCTACGACATCGAGGTCTGGCTGCCCGGCCAGAACACCTACCGCGAGATTTCGTCGTGCTCCAACTGCGGCGACTTCCAGGCGCGCCGCGCGGGCATCCGCTTCCGCCCGGCAGGCGGCGGCAAGCCCGAATTCGCGCACACCCTGAACGGCTCCGGCCTGGCCGTTGGCCGCGCCCTGGTGGCGGTCATCGAAAACTACCAGCAGGAAGATGGATCGGTGGTCATACCCGAAGTGCTGCGCCCCTACATGGGCGGCATGGAACGGGTGGCGGCGGAATAGCCCCGGCAGCCGCACTCCCCCCTGCGGGCCTTGCGGAACAGGCGTTGCGGCATTCTTGACGCCCGCCGCAACCCAGCGTATAAGACCTCTCCCTTTCGGGTCGTTAACTCAGTAGGTAGAGTATCTGCCTTTTAAGCAGAGAGTCGCAGGTTCGAGCCCCGCACGACCCACCAGAGACCAAAGGACCTGGAGCACCCCGCTCCAGGTCCTTTTTCATTTCCCGACAGCATTCCCCACACAAGCCCCCCAACATCCCGCCCCCCGTTGCCATACGTTCGTACGGGGCTGCCCCCTCCGCCGCGTCATCGTGAACACTCCGTGGACAATGGCGTGCTGGGGGCGTGGTCGACCGGGACAGCACACACGCCAACCGCACACACGCCACCGCCCGGCCTCCCCGCCATGCCGTGGCACAGAGTGCGGCGCACATGGCCCGACAGCGCTCTGCAGGCAGTGCCGGCAAGAGGCAAGAGATTGCCTCGCCCATTCCAGCCGGGCCGCGCGCCACACCTTTTCACGCAATGGGCATGCCCGGCCCTGTGTGCCGTTTCAGAAGCGGATCGTATATAAAAAATTTTTTAAAAAACAAAAATTTGTTGACGTGATATTTCCAGCGCGCCATAGTGGTTGTGCAAACGGGAACAAGGAGATTGGCATGACTTCGGAAAAAAAGCCGCAACGCACCACCGGTGCAACAACAGCGAACACCACGCGGGCCTCTGGCGATCAGGCCGAGCGCGCGATCATTTTCGAGAACATGAAGCAGGTGGCGCGCACGGTGGTGAGCACCTTTGGCCGCAATTGCGAAATAGCCCTGCACGACTTCCAGGATCTCGAGCATTCGCTGGTTCACCTCGAGGGCACGGTTACGGGGCGCAACCTGGGCGCTCCCATCACCAACCTCGTGATCAAGGCATGGCGCAAGGAAGGCGATGCGGTGCGCGACCTCGTGAATTATCCGAGCACCTCGCGCGGCGGTCACCGACTCAAATCGTCCACGAGCTTTCTGCGCGACGGGGCGGGCCGGGTCATCGGCGCATTCTGTCTCAACTTCGACCTGAGCGAGTTCGAGGCAATGCACAGCGCCATAGACGACCTTACCCGCGTGGATTCGCTTGAGGACAAGGGAGTGGGTGAAACCTTCGCCGCCTACATCAACGAAACCAACGACGCGGTCATGGAAGCGGCCATTCGCAAGGCGGGCAGGCACCCTTCGGGCATGAACAGAGCTGAAAAGCTTGAATTCATTCGTATTCTTGATGGCGAGGGCGCGTTCCTCATCAAGGGCATGGTCAGCTACGTCGCCACGGCCATGAACGTGTCCATCTACACGGTCTACAACTACATGCGCCAGATCAAGGGCGGCCAGCGCTGACGCCGCCGAAACCAAAAGGAGCACCCGGATGAAAGAAACTGTCGTCACCAAACTGGCCCCGGCGGCCATTGGCCCCTACGCGCAGGCCATCAAGGCGGGGGGACTCGTTTTCGCCTCGGGGCAGATACCTCTTCAGCCCGAAACGGGAGAGGTGGAGGGAACGGACATCAAGGCCCAGACCCGGCGGAGCCTGGAAAACCTCGCCGCCGTGCTTGCCGCCGCCGACAGCGGGCTTGATGCCGTCGTGAAGACCACGGTGTTCATCACCGACATGGCCGAGTTTCCGGCGGTGAACGAAGTGTACGCCACGTACTTTCCGACCGACCCGCCAGCGCGCTCCTGCGTGGCCGTGGCGGCGTTGCCGCGCGGCGTCCGGGTAGAGATCGAAGCCATCGCCACCTCGAAAGCCTGAGGAGAACCCAGATGTTTGTGAAGAACCTGCTGTGCCCCAAATGCCGGGCCACCTATGACAGCGAAAAGGTGATCCAGCTCTGCGAATGCGGCGCGCCCCTGCTTGTCACCTACGATCTCGAAAAGGCCGCCAGGGCCCTGACGAAGGACGCCCTGGCGAAGCGGCCCGCCACCCTGTGGCGTTACCGCGAACTGCTGCCGGTGCGCGATGCGCGCAACATCGTCAGCCTTGGCGAGGGGATGACGCCGCTGGTGCATTTCGAGCGGCTGGGCGCGGACGTGGACATGCCCGAACTGTACATGAAGGACGAGGGCATCATTCCCACCGGCACCTTCAAGGCGCGCGGCGCGACCGTGGGCGTTTCACGCGCCAAGGAACTGGGCATCGCCACGCTTGCCATGCCCACGAACGGCAATGCCGGGGGCGCATGGTCCGCCTATTGCGCCCCGGCGGGCATCCGTTCGGTCATCGTCATGCCCAAGGACGCGCCGGAAATGAACCGCAAGGAAATCGCCGTTACCGGCGCCTCGCTGTTCCTGGTCAACGGACTCATTTCCGACGCGGGCAAGATCGTGGCGCGAGCGGTCAAGGCGCACGGATGGTTCGACGCCTCGACCCTCAAGGAGCCGTACCGGATCGAGGGCAAGAAGACCATGGGCCTGGAGCTTGCCGAGCAGTTCGGGGGGGAAGTCCCGGACGTGATCCTGTACCCCACTGGTGGCGGCGTCGGGCTCATCGGGATTTACAAGGGGCTGCGCGAACTTCAGGCCATGGGCTGGATCGGGGACAAGCTGCCCCGGCTGGTGGCCGTTCAGGCAACGGGGTGCGCCCCCATCGTCAAGGCGTTTGATGAGGGACGGAAGGAATCGACCTTCTGGGAAAATGCCCGGACCTGCGCGTTCGGCATCACCGTGCCCAAGGCCCTTGGCGACTTCCTGGTGCTGGACGCGATCGCCAAGACCGGCGGTTGCGCCATCGCCATCGACGACGCGGACACCCTGAAGGCGCAAAAGATGATCGCCCTGCGCGAAGGCGCGTTCATTTGCCCCGAGGGCGCCACCACGCTGGCCGCAGCCATGGAACTGCGCCGCAGGGGCTGGATAGGGAGAAAGGACCGGGTGGTGCTGCTGAACACGGGCACGGGCCTGAAGTACCCGGAAACCGTGGATTGCAGCCCGCCATTGCTCCAGCCGGATCAGGATATCGACTAGGCGCGGCGAGCAGGAAGGAAGGATGCTCGCGTTGAAACGTGCATGTCCGTAAGAGGCATATGCCCCGGGCCGGGCGGCTGCGGCTGCCACCGCGCGCCGCCCGGCGTAACGGGGTGCGAACCCCCATTACACTGAAGCCAGAGGAGCATCCCATGTCTCAAGGAGTCCGCAAGCTCAGTCTTCCGACGCAGATGGCCATAGGAATGGCCGCCGGCCTGTTGGCCGGGATGGTGGCCCCGTCCATACACGTGGAAGCGGCGTTCTTCAAGCCCCTTGGTCAGTTGTTCATCAGTCTTGTGCGCATGGTGGTCGTCCCCCTGGTTTTCGCCACGCTGGTGGCCGGTGCAGCGGGCATCGACGATGCCCGCAAGCTGGGCCGCGTGGCCACGAAAACCCTTATCTACTACTTCGCCACCACCGGCTTCGCCGTTGCCATCGGCCTGTTCATCGCCAATCTCGTCGAGCCGGGAACAGGGTTGAATCTTGCCACCACGGGGCTGAAGGCCAAGGACATCACGCCGCCGAACATGGTCGACACCCTGCTCAACATCGTCCCCATCAACCCCGTGGACGCCATGGCCAAGGGCAACATGCTCCAGGTCATCTTCTTTGCCGTGGTTTTCGGCTTCGCGCTGAGCTCCGTGGGTGAGACAGGACGGCCGCTGCTGCGATTTTTCGAGCAGGTGGCAGAGGTCATGGTGCGTGTCACGAATATCGTCATGCTTTACGCTCCCATCGGCGTGTTCGGTGATCTTCACGCAGGTGGGCATACCGCTGGAAGGGATCGCCCTTGTGGCGGGCGTAGACCGTGTGATGGACATGGCCCGCACCACCCTGAACGTTCTGGGCGATGCGACCGGCGCGGTTGTGGTTTCCCGCCTTGAGGGTGATCTGACCCCCATGGAAGAGGACGCCGTGACGCAGGACGCCTGACGCTCCTGCATGGCGGGCAGCGCGAATGCATCAAGGCCCCACGGAACCTCCGTGGGGCCTTTTCGTTTCCGCCGCAATACGAACGCCCAACGGCGCCTGTTTCTACTCGTTCCGCAGATATGGCGCGGGCTTTTCCTTCAGGGCGCGCGCAGTGCCCGCCAGCCCGAACACCAGCGCAAAGGCCACGCACGCGGCCACCGTGCCCGCCACCACGCCGGGGTACACGGCAAAGGGCAGCTTCAGCAGGCCGCGCACGGCGGCCCATGCGGCCAGGGTGCCCGTCCCCGCGCTGAACAGCCCGGTGACCAGCCCCGTGGTCAGGAATTCCGTGACCAGCGCCAGCAATATGTCACGCCGGGTGGCCCCGCACACCTTGTAGATCACCGCGTCGTAGATGCGCCGCTGCCGGTCGGCCAGAATGGCCCCGGCCACCACCAGCAGCCCGGTGGCCAGCATCACCCCGGCCATGGCCTGGAACATCACGCCCATGCGTTCCATGAGCACGCGCACCTCGCCCAGAATCTCGCGCATGCTGATGGCCGTCACGTTGGCGTGCGCCGCCGTCACCGTGCGGTACAGCCCGTCCATGCCCGCGCCGGAGCCATAGGCCGTCACCACCCACGTGGCCGGGGCGCGGTCCAGCAGGCCGGGCGCGAACAGCACGGCGAACTGCAACTGGAAAGTCATCCAGTCCACCTTGCGCACGTTGGCGATGGTGGCCGTCACCTCTCGCCCCAGAATGTTGAAGGTCAGGCTGTCGCCCACGGTCACGCCGAAGCCGCGCGCCAGATCGTCCGACAGGGATATGATGGGCGCCCCGCTGTAGTCGGGCGGCCACCACGTGCCCGCCGTCAGTTCCGTGTCCGGCGGGGGCGTGGCCGCATGGCTCAGCCCCCGGTCGCCGCGCACGGCCCACTGGGCTTCGGGGGCCACGGCCACGTCCTGCACGGGCGCCCCCTTGATGCGCACGATGCGTCCGCGCACCATGGGGGCGTTGTCAATGCGCGTGACCCCGGGGGCATTGCCCAGCGCCTCGAATTCCGCCACCTGGTCGGGCAGCACGTTGATGAAGAAGAACGCCGGGGCATCGCGTGACAGGTCGCGGGCCAGGGACGCGTTAAGGTTGCGCTCCACCTGGGCAATGCCCACCAGTGCGGTAAGGCCCAGCCCCAGCGCAAAGACCATGTTCACCGTGGGCGCGCCGGGCCTGTGGATGGACGCCAGCCCCAGCCGCACGCTGGGATTGCCCGCATGCGGCGCGCGGCGCGCCCCGGCCCGCAGGCCCCAGGCCACCACGCGGAACACCGCGAAGCACCCCGCGCACCCGGCCATGAACCCCCATGCCAGCCGCGCGTCGGGCGTGAACAGCCACACCAGCCCGGCCAGCACGGCAAATCCCGTCCCCACCAGCACCCGGCCCGCCGGGGTCAGCCCGTTGCCGCCGCCCGCCACGTAGCCCCGGAACAGGGTGGCCGGACGCACCGCCCCGGCCAGCAGCAGGGGACGCAGCGAAAAGGCCAGCAGGATGGCCAGCCCCAGCAGGGCCGCGCGCAGCAGCGGCGCCACGTGGATGGACGCATCCAGTTGCACGGGAATGAACTGGCCTGTCAGCCCGGCGGCCAGGTGCGGCACGGCAGCGCCCAGGGCGCACCCGGCCACGATGCCCGCGCCGCCGATGAGCAGTATCTGAAACAGGTAGGTCCACAGTACGGTGGCCACGCCGCCTCCCACGCACTTCAGCGTGGCGATGGAGGCCATGCGGCTGGCAAGGTACCCGCGCACCGCCTCGGCAATGCCAAGGCCGCCCACCAGCAGCGCGGCGATGCCGATGAGCATGAGGTCGGTGTCCACCCGGTCCAGCAGGTTGCGGATGCGCGGCACGGCGCGGCTGTAAGATTCCACGCGCCACCCGGCATCGGGAAAGGCCGTGCGGGCGGCTTCCACAAAGGCCGCCACCGTGGCCTCGTCGGCGGAACGGAAGGGGACACGTGAAGGATTGGTCGGGCTCTGGCCAACGGAGGACGCAGGGGCCGCGGCATCGCTGCCCACAATCCCGTCGGGGCCGGGCAGACGCACCCGCGCGCCGCTTTGCAGCAGGGTGCCGGGCACCAGCAGGCCGGTGCGCTCCAGCCCCGCCAGCGACATGAGCACGCGCGGCCCGTAGGTGATGCCCTGCACCACCCGGTCCGGCTCGCCCAGCAGGGTGGCGGCAATGCGGAAACGCTGGGTGCCCACGCTGATCGCGTCGCCCACCCGCACGCTGAAGCGTTCCAGCAGCAGCGGGTCCACCACCACGCCAGGCAGAAGGGGGCCATCGCCGGGCTTGCCGTTATCTGGCTGCCCATTGCCGGATTTGTCACCGCCGGTCTTGCCGCCAGCCACCGGGCCGTCGCGCAGGGCATCGGCAAGCGACTGGGGCGGGTCCAGGGTCACCGCGCCGTACAGGGGGTAGGCCGCATCCACGCCCTTCAGCGCCACCATGGCGGTGTCGTCACCGTTGGGTGTTGCCGCGCGGGCCATCCCACGCAGCGAGATCACCTGGCTCACCGTGCCGCGTGCGGACAGCCAGGCCAACTCCTCGGCCGGGGGCTGCTGGGTGGCGAATTCCACCGATGCGTCGCCGCCAAGCAGGGCCCGCGCATCGCGCGCAAGGCCCGCCCGCACCGCCTCGGAAATGGACCCCACGGCGGCAATGGCGAACACCCCCAGGAACATGCACCCCAGAAACACCGCCAGTCGGCGCTGGCCGGAACGCAATTCGCGCAGGGCCAGCCGGAAGGCCAGGCCAAGATCACGCGCGCCGATCATGCGCGCTCTCCGTCGCCCGCGAGGTCAGACTGCGCAGGCGCAAGCGGCGCATCCGGCACGCCAGCCGCCGCACCTTCGTGCAGCCTGCCGTCCTCCATGCGCACCTGCCGCCCACACTGCGCGGCCAGCCCCCGGTCATGGGTAATCAGCACCAGCGTGGTGGCGTTCTCCTCGCGCAGGCGGAACAGATGCTCGATGACCCGGCGTCCCGTTTCCGTGTCCAGGTTGCCGGTGGGTTCATCGGCCAGAATCACGCGCGGGGCAGAGGCAAAGGCCCGCGCCAGCGCCACACGCTGTTGCTCCCCGCCGGAAAGTTCCGCCGGGTAGTGCCCGGCGCGGCCTTCCAGCCCCACGGCAGCCAGCGCGGCCATGGCCCTGTCGCGGGCGTCCGGCGCATGCGAAAATTCCAGCGGCAGCGCGGCATTTTCCAGCGCGGTCATGGTGGGCACCAGATGGAACGACTGGAACACGATGCCCAGATGCGCCCGCCGGAACCGGGCCAGCGCATCCTCGTCCATGCCGCCAAGGTCGTGCCCTGCCACGCGCACCGTACCGCTGCTTGGCCGTTCCAGTCCGGCCATGATCATCAGGGTGGTGGTCTTGCCCGAGCCGGACGGCCCCACGATGGCCACGGTTTCTCCGGCCTGCACGGAAAGGTCCACCCCCCGCAGGATGTTGACCTGGCCAGAACCGCCCACTAGGTTGAGATGTATACCGGAGAGAACAATGATCGGATCTGTCACGCGAATCACCTTTGGCGGATGGGGTAGATGCCGGGCGCTGGCCCCGGCGGGACGGCCCACGAAGACGATGGGCCGGGCTGTGGCGATATGCCCGTCGCTTTTTCGGATGCCTGGCCTGCCGACATGCCGGGCGCTGATCCTCACGGCGGCGCTGTGCGTGCTGTCGGCCCTCACGGCCCTTGCGCTGGCGCTGCTGCCCCCGGCCACGGCCCGGGCTGCCAGCGGCGGCAATACCTCCATACCGCATATCCTCGTGCTGGGCGACAGTCTGGTGGCGGGGTACGGGCTGGGACCGGACGAGGCCTTTCCCGAACGGCTTGGCGCCGCGCTGCACGCCAAGGGCCGCCCGGTGCGCATCACCAATGCCGGGGTCTCGGGCGATACATCCGCCGGGGGGCTTGCGCGGGTGGAATGGTCGCTGGCAGACAAGCCAGACCTGCTGATCCTGGAACTGGGCGCCAACGATGGCCTGCGCGGCCTGCCGGTGGACGACCTGCACCGCAACCTGGCGGCCATCATCGAAATCTGCCGCAGGAACGGCGTCCGCGTGCTGCTGGCAGGCATGCGCGCCCCGCTGAACATGGGAAGCGACTATGCCCGGCGCTTCGATGCGGTGTACCCGGAACTGGCAAAACAGTATGGCCTGACGCTGTATCCCTTCTTTCTGGATGGGGTGGCGCTGGACCGCGCGCTGAACCTGCCCGACGGCATGCATCCCAACCCGAAGGGCGTCCAGATCATCGTGGAGCGCATGCTGCCCGTGGTCGAGCGCGAGCTTGATGCGCTGACGGCTGGAAACTGAGCTGCATGCGCCTGCCCGCATCGTTTCCATTCCGGCTACCGCGCCAGACGCGCCGATCTCAGCTGCCCCGCCGCATCCCGTGGCGCATGCTGGCACGCCCCGGCTCTGTGCTCGGGGTGCTACTGGCGCTCGCTCTTTGGGTATTGGCCGGGCTGGAGCCGTGGCAGGGCCGCGTGGTCGGCGTGCCCGACGGGGATACCATCGTGGTACGCGATGAGCGGGGGCGCGACGTGCGGGTGCGCCTGTACGGCATCGATGCGCCGGAACTGCATCAGCGAGGGGGCGAGAAGGCGCGCGAACTGCTGCTGCGCATGGTCATGGATCGCAAGGTATACCTTGTGACCATTGACCGCGACGGCTATGGGCGTGACGTGGCCCATGTGCGCACGGCACCCTTCCCGTGGGTTCAGGGTCCCGCCCCCACGCAAAAGGATGACGACGCCCCAACAGGTGGCGCCAACGGGACGGACCTCAGCAGCGACATCAATGGGGACATGCTGCGCGCCGGGCAGGCGTGGTTCTACGGGGAATATTGTCGGCTGCCTTACCCTTGTCTGGGCTGGTATTTCGTCGCAGACGAGGCCCGCGAGACCAACATCGGCCTGTGGAAGGCCCGCAATCCCACACCACCGTGGGAATGGCGCCGCAAGAACAGGTAGGGGCCCGTGCAGAGCCGGATATGGCCTTCTGGCGTACTCACCCGGACTTCCATATCCTAACCGTACCCCACGGCCTGACGAACCGACAGCCCGCTTCCGCTCACCTCCCCCCTTCGTCAACATACCGCCCCGTTGCATGCCGCGCAGCAATGGCGTGCTCGCGCCGGGCATGAACAGTATGACAGCGCTTCGGCAACTTGCCTTGCGGGCATGGTGCCGGAAGATATGCCATGAGCGCAAAGCACACGGCAGACGAAGTGCCGGAGGCGCACGGAAAACGCGACAACACAGGCGGGCAGCGGGGACTCGGCTCAGGCCCGCTGGACTGCCCCCGCAACAACAGCACCAGCCGTCAATCCCGGACCAACAGCACCATCCGGCACTGGGCAGTAACCTGCCTTGTTGAAACAGCGGCAGGCATTCTCTTTGGTTTCCAGACGCACGAAGGCCCCGGTGATTGCTCACCGGGGCCTTTCGCGGATGTGGTCGGGATGCGGTTATGCATCCCTGGTAAAATAAGTGCTGGCATCGGCCTACTTTCCCACGCAAGAGTACGCAGTATCATCGGCGATGGAGGGCTTAACTTCCGAGTTCGGAATGGGATCGGGTGTACCCCCTCCTCCATGGACACCAGCACAAATTTCTGGTCACCGTCCGGCAAGGCTGGCTATTGAGCGCCGCCACATCGGCCGGGACCGAAAGATGTAATCAAACAGGGTGGAAAGGAAGTGTAGAGAAGAAAACAAGGCGCACGGGCTATTAGTACTGGTCAGCTGAATGCGTCACCGCATGTATACCTCCAGCCTATCAACCGGGTTGTCTACCCGGGCCCTTCAGCTCCGAAGAGAGGGAGACCTTATCTTGAGGCAGGCTTCCCGCTTAGATGCTTTCAGCGGTTATCCCTTCCGCACATAGCTACCCTGCTGTGCCACTGGCGTGACAACAGGACCACCAGGGGTGCGTCCATCCCGGTCCTCTCGTACTAGGGACAGGCCCTCTCAAGTCTCCTACGCCCACAGAAGATAGGGACCAAACTGTCTCACGACGTTTTAAACCCAGCTCGCGTACCACTTTAAACGGCGAACAGCCGTACCCTTGGGACCTGCTTCAGCCCCAGGATGTGATGAGCCGACATCGAGGTGCCAAACCGCGCCGTCGATATGAACTCTTGGGCGCGATCAGCCTGTTATCCCCGGCGTACCTTTTATCCAATGAGCGATGGCCCTTCCATGCGGAACCACCGGATCACTAACGCCGACTTTCGTCCCTGCTCGACATGTCTGTCTTGCAGTCAAGCTCCCTTATGCGTTTGCACTCGACGCCTGGTTTCCGATCAGGCTGAGGGAACCTTTGCGTGCCTCCGTTATTGTTTGGGAGGCGACCGCCCCAGTCAAACTACCCACCAGACACTGTCTCCATCCCGGGTAACGGGTATGGATTAGAGCCTTAGACTTGCAAGGGTGGTATTTCAAGGTTGGCTCCCCCCATACTGGCGTACAGGGTTCACAGCCTCCCACCTATCCTACACATGCAAGCCCAAAACCCAATGTCAAGCTATAGTAAAGGTGCACAGGGTCTTTCCGTCTTTCTGCGGGTACACGGCATTTTCACCGCGACTTCAATTTCACCGAGTCTCTGGCCGAGACAGTAGGGAGATCGTTACGCCATTCGTGCAGGTCGGAACTTACCCGACAAGGAATTTCGCTACCTTAGGACCGTTATAGTTACGGCCGCCGTTTACCGGGGCTTCGATTCAAAGCTTCGCTTGCGCTGACCTCTCCTCTTAACCTTCCGGCACCGGGCAGGCGTCAGTCCCTATACGTCGTCTTGCGACTTAGCAGAGACCTATGTTTTTAGTAAACAGTCGCCACCCTCATTTCTCTGCGGCTCTCGTGGGCTTAGAGAGTAAATCCTTCACCCATAAGAGCACCCCTTCTTCCGAAGTTACGGGGTTATTTTGCCGAGTTCCTTGGCCAGAGTTCTCTCGAGCGCCTTGGGTTATTCACCCCACCCACCTGTGTTGGTTTCCGGTACGGTTCGCACGCGCTAAACTTAGGAGCTTTTCTAGGCAGTAGAGGCTCAACAGCTTCAGACCTTGCGGTCACGGACTCGCGTCTCGGCCTTGAAGAGGGCGGATTTGCCTACCCTCAAGCCTACCTGCTTGCACCGGCTAAGCCAACAGCCGGCCTGCCTACCTTCCTGCGTCCCTCCATCGCACACACGCGCAAGTACGGGAATATTAACCCGTTTTCCATCGGCTACGGCTTTCGCCCTCGCCTTAGGGACCGACTAACCCTGGGAAGATTACCTTTACCCAGGAAACCTTGGGTTTACGGCGAACAGGTTTTTCACCTGTTTTATCGTTACTCATGTCAGCATAATCACTTCCCTGCAGTCCAGCATGCCTTCCAGCACACCTTCTGCCCGCAGGGAACGCTCCCCTACCGATCGCCTAAGCGATCCCGAAGCTTCGGTACCATGCTTAGCCCCGTTACATTTTCGGCGCAGAGTCATTAGACCAGTGAGCTATTACGCTTTCTTTAAACGATGGCTGCTTCTAAGCCAACGTCCTGGCTGTCTGAACAACTCCACCACCTTGACCACTGAGCATGGATTTGGAGACCTTAGCTGTCGATCTGGGCTGTTTCCCTTTTGACGACGGACCTTCGCACCCGCCG
>NZ_KI632512.1:2727219-2899719 GCF_000504305.1 Nitratidesulfovibrio termitidis HI1 | reverse complement strand
GCCCTGCTGCCGGAACACTTCGCGGATATGCGGCAGGTAGTTCTGCGAACGTTTCAGGTAGCGTTCGAAGGTGCCCCGCGCGCGGTGGGTGAAGTACTTGAAGTGCAGTTCGACGTCACGCCGGGCTTCCGGGGTGAGGTCCTTGTCCAGCTCGCCGGTGGAGTTGAGGGCCGCCCATTCCTGGGGGGTAATGGGCACGCCGTCGTCGGCGGGCGGGATGGGCAGTTCCACCACCTCTTCGGGTTCGGCGGCGGGGGCGGTGGCGGTGGGCGGCACCGGACAAGCCTCTGCGGGCTGGACGGGGGGGATATTCTTCTTGGGCGCGCAGCCGGCGGCCAACAACGCCAGCGCCAACAGCACCAGCACGTGCCGGATGGCACGACGCGCGCGCAGGGCGGAGGACAGGAGTCTGGTTCGCTGCATGAATGTTCCGGATGTGTAGGGAGCGGCGGAAGAAGGCCGCGAGAAGGAGCGTGCGTCGGGTCATCTGCCGCGTTCCGGCTGGCCCCGGCGCCTGTCGGCCCGGCGGGTTCGGCACCGTGGCCCCTTGCGTGGAAGCACGTTCAAGGGTACCTGCGGTGTATGCGGCATCCCGACCCTACCTCATGCCGCCCATCCAACGCAACCCGTCTACCCGCGCCCTTCCGGGCGAAAGCGACACATGTCCAAGAAGCACCCCCTTTGGGGCACCGACGTGCGCGACGACGCGCCGCGCGATGCCCGTAGCGACGATACGCGTGACAACCGTTCCCGTTCCGCCAACCGTAACCGCCAGGATGGCCCCCCCACGGGCCGGACCGACAAACGCGAGGGCAAACGCGAGGACGGACGAGGCGATGCCCCGCGCGGCCACGCGGGCAAGCCCGGCGAGCGGCGGGATTCCCGCCCCGGCGGAAGCCGTGACGACCGGAACGGCAGGCCGGAACGGCCCGGCCACCCGCCACACCGGGGCAAACCCGCCGACGGACGGCGCGACGCCCGATCCGATGCCCGCCCCGGCGCGCGCCCTGAATCCCGACATGACGTCCGCGACATCCTGCCCGATGTCCCCGAATCCCCGTGCTCCATCCTGCCCGGCGTGAAACCGGTGCTGGAACTGCTGGAATCGGACCCCAGCCGCGTGGAGACGGTGCTTATCCGCAAGGGCAAGCGCGGGCGCGAGGTGGACCGCATCGTGGAACTGTGCCGCGAGGCGCGGGTACGCTTCATCTTCGCCGAGGCGCACGCCCTGGACCGGCTGTTCGCGTCGGGCAAGGCCATCGCGCAGTCTGCCAGCAGCATGGCCGAACCGGACACGACCGAACCGGACATGGTCGGGAATCAGGCCGCCGACGACCTTTTCGCCGATGACGACGAGGCCTGGGACATTCTGGAAGGCCGCGGCGCGGCGCGCGCCACCGACGACGCCGCCACTGACGCCGCCACTGACGACAACCACGCGGCACGGACCGGACGCGCCCCCCAGGCCTCGCACTCTTCACATCAGGGTGTCATCGCGCGGGTGTTCGACGCCGGGTTCGCCGAATTCGGCGACATCCTGCGCGACGCCCCCGACGCCCCGCTGCCGCTCATCGTGGCCCTGGACCAGGTGCAGGACCCCGGCAACGTGGGCACCCTGGCCCGCACCCTGTACGCGCTGGGCGCGGCGGGTCTGGTGGTGGTGCGCCACGGCGGGGCCGCCCTGGGCGGGGCCGCCGCCCGCGCCGCCGCTGGCGCGCTGGAAAAGCTGCCCGTTGCCAAGGTCACCAACCTGGCCCGCGCCCTGGATGAAGCGGACGAAGCTGGCTACACCATATATGCCGCTGGCGGCGCCGCGCCGGACGCGGACGGCAAGCCGGGCAGCGGCCCGCGCAACCCGTTCACCGAACCGTTGCGCACCCCCGCCGTGCTGGTGCTGGGCAACGAGGACAGCGGCATCCGGCCCAACGTGGCCAAGCGTTGCCACTTCACCCTGTCCATCCCCATGGCCCGCGACTTCGATTCGCTGAACGTGGCCCAGGCCGGGGCCATTCTGGTGGGGTGCTTCGCCGCGCGCCGCCACAAGGGGTAGCCTTCGCGCGTCACCGCGCGCATCACCCCCTGTACCGTCATGCAAAGGCTCCCGCCCCTCCAATCGGAAGGGCGGGAGCCTTTTCGTTGCGCCGCGACTGCCGTCCGGCGGAGCGCCCGAACAGGCCGGACCGTCCGAACAAGTCAGACAGGGAGAGGCGGCGCGGGGCCAAGCTACCTGATGTAGTTGGGAATGCTCAGGAACACCTCTCGCGTGTAGGTGATCATCTTGTCCATGATCCACGGAAACGAGATGAGCAGCGCAAGAAAGATGGAGACGATCTTGGGAATGAACGACAGCGTCATTTCCTGAATCTGCGTGGCGGCCTGGATGATGCTGACCACAACGCCCACCACCAGCCCCACGCCCAGCATGGGCAGGGAGATGAGCAGGGCGATTTCGATGGACTGGCGCGCGAAGGCAATGACCATTTCCGGCGTCATGCGATGTACCTCTTCAGACCGCGAAACTGTTGACCAACGACCCCACCAGCAGCGCCCACCCGTCCACCATGACGAAGAGCAACAGCTTGAAGGGCATGGAAACCATCATGGGCGGCAGCATCATCATGCCCATGGCCAGCAGGATGCTGGACACCACCATGTCCAGCACCAGGAACGGAATGTAGATCAGGAAGCCGATGGTGAACCCGGTCTTCAGTTCGCTGATGACGTAGGCGGCGGCCAGCATCACCGTGGGCACCTCTTCCTTGGTGCGCGGCTGCTCCATCTTGGTGATGGCGTAGAAGATCGACAGGTCCTTCTCGCGGGTGTGCTTGAACATGAACGAGCGCAGCGGGGCCTGGGCCTTGTCCAGCGCCTCGGTGAAGCCGATGCGCTCCTCGAGGTAGGGTTGCAGGGCGGTGTCGTTGATCTGCTTGCCCACGGGCATCATGATCACCACCGTCATGAAAATGGCAAGGCTGGCCAGCACCTGCGAGGGCGGCAGCTGCTGCACCCCCAGCGCCTGGCGGGCGAAGTGGAACACGATGATGATGCGGGTGAAGCTGGTCACGGTAAGCATGATGGCCGGGGCCAGCGAAAGCACCGTGAGCATGAACAGGATTTCGAGCAGCAGCGAGACCTTTTCCGGCTCGGTCTGGCCCGCGCCAAGGGTAAGCTGCATGGTGGGCATGACCAGGTCCTGCGCGGCATGGGCCGGGCTGCCACCCAGCAGCGACAGAAGCGACAGGGGCAGCAGCAGCGCTAGGGCCAGGGAAAGCAGACGGCAGGCGGAGGCGGGACGGGTGGCGCCGGGAAGCAGGGGACTGCCGGGCAGCATCGTGTGGCCCACGGACAGGTCGCAGGGGGCCGGGGAAAGGGGGCGAACGGCTGCCAGACTGGCGTTGTCCTGCCGGGTGGTGTCCTGCCGGATGCTTTCGGGCGCGGTGGCCTGAACGGGGTTCGCCGTCAGGCCGGTGACGCCCCGGCGGACAGATGCCGGGGCGCAACTGACGACGGTTGCGTCAGTTTCAGGAAGATGCGCGCCCCTTGCCGAGGGCACGCCCCAGCACCGAGGAAAAGCCGCCGGAACCGCGCCCGCCGGGCTGGTTCGGGGTGCTTCCGGCATCGGAAGTTGCGTCGTCGCTGCCGTGCTCTTGGTCAAGGTCCTGCTCCGTGAGTAGCGTTATCTGCTGGTCGGTGACGCCCAGCAGCAATCGCTTGTTCAAGAAGCGTACCACCATAAGCCCCTTGCGCGGGCCAACGGGCAACTGCGCCTCCAGGCGCAGGTCGTCGCGCGAAAAGCCGCCCGCGCCGGGCACGGCGCGGAACAGCCCGCCGTGGCGGCGCACGGCCCACAGGGCCAGCCACAGCAGCCCCACTAGCAGGAACAGCACGCCCACGGCCTGGATGTACCCGCTCCACGAAAAGGCGGGCACGGCGGCGGCAGCAAGGCCGTCGGACGCGCCCAGCCCCACGGTGGCGTTGGCATGGGCCATGGTGGCGTTCACCGCGTCGGCGGCACTGGCCGCCACCTGTCCCGCGGCATGGGGCAGGGCCTGGGCGGCGTCGCCCATGGTGGCGTTGGCGGAAATGGCGGCGCGCACGGCGCCCTCCGCCTGGGCCGGAGCCTGGGCGGCCATGTCGGTGATGACGTTGGCGGCGGGACCGGTGAGGGTGGCGTTCACTGCGGATTCGGTGGCGTTAAGCAAGCTGCTTCACCCGTTCGATGGGGCTGATGATGTCGGTCAGGCGCACGCCGAACTTTTCGTTGATGACCACGGCCTCGCCGCGCGCCACCAGCTTGCCGTTGACGTACACTTCCAGCGGTTCGCCGGCCAGCTTGTTCAGTTCGATGACCGAACCCTGCCCCAACTGGAGCAGTTCGTTGATCAGCAGGCGGGTACGGCCCAGTTCCGCCGATACGTCCAGCGGAATGTCCAGGATGAAGTCCAGTTCGCGCCGCCCGCTGTCGGGCCGGGGCGACTTGGCCTCTTCCGTCAAATCCTTGAACTTGGCCTCGCGCGCGGCAGAGGCGAAGAAGCCCTGTTCCTTTTCCTTCTTCAGCTGGGTCTGCTCTTCGCTGGCCAGGGCCTTGGCCCATTCCTCGGCCAGGCGGGCGTCGTCCTCGCCGCCACCGGCGGCGGCAGCGGGCGCGGCCTTTTCACCGCCGCCCTCGTCACCCTCGTCGTCCTCTCCGCCAAGGGCGGCAGCCCACTGGGCCGCCAGCAGATCCTGATCGACATCCTTGCCGTCACTCATGGGTATTCCTTTTGCGCGATTCGCGCCTACTGGATGACCATTTCGGTTATGTACACCCGCAGCACCTTGGGGCCGCCCAGAATCTGGTTCAGGCGTTCGGCCACCTCGTTCTTGAGCTGCAACTTGCTTTCGATGGGCGCGAGGTCCGCGTACGACTTGCTGGACAGCAGCAGAATGACCGCATCGCGCACCTTGGCCGACTGGGCATCCAGTTCCTTGACCGTGGCGTCGGAACCCACCTCGACCTCCATGGTCAGCTTGAGGTAGCGGCGGCCCGTGGGGTCTGCCAGGTTCACCAGGAAGGTCGGCAGCTTGGCCACCTTGGCGTTGCGGGGAGACACCTCGCCGCCCTTGGCATCGGCCTTGCCCTCGGCCTTGGCCGGTTCGGGCGCACCCTCGGCATTCTGCGCGGCGGGCCGCATGACGAACCACCAGTACGCCCCGCCACCGCCGCCGCCAGCCAGCAACAGCAGCAACAGGATGAGAATGACCCACTTCAGCTTGCCGGATTTCTTCTTTGGGGGTGCGGCTTCTTCGGCCACGGTATTCGCTCCTTGGGACGGCTGGACATCTCGGGACTGGGCGGGCGGGCCAGGCCCTCCGCCGGGCCGCGCACTGCGGTCCCTGCTAGTATCCGCCGAGTCTCGGCGTGGTCTTTACCAGAATTTCCACCCGGCGGTTGCGGTCGGGATCGCCGGAACCCGCACCCGCGCCCGTGCCGCCATCGGCCCTCTGGCCGTCGCCAGCCTGGTCCGACATACTCGGCACACCCGGCATGCCCGGCACACCCGCATCAACGGGCGCGGGAGGCTGCCCCGCAAGGGATGGCCGGTCCTCAAGGGATGGCCGGTCAGGGCCATACCCCGCGACGGAAAACCGGGCCGGGTCAAGTTTTCTTTGCACGAAATATTCCAAAACCGTCAACGCCCTCCGGCCAGCCAGTTCGTACCCGATGGCGTTGCCCGTTACGATTCCAGCCCCGCCCCCCGTTCCGGAGGCCTGCTCCAATGCGGACACGCCTTCGGTGCGCGGGTCGCTGTGCCCGGCAATGGCCACATCGGCGATAACGTATTCCAGCACCTCGGCCAGCATGCCCAGCAGGGGGCGCGATGCCTCGCGCAGCTGCCACTGACCGGGGGCGAACAGCAGGTCGTCGGACAGGGCCAGCACGACCCCCTCCGGATGTTCCAGTATCCGCAGGTTCTTGTCCAGTGTACTTCGGTCGATGCCGGGGGGCAACTCGGCGCCGGGGAACAGCAGTTCCTTGATCTCGCGCTGGTGGGCGTACACCTGCGCGGGCCTCGCCAGCAGCGGTTCCAGCAGGCGGATGCGCTCCGGCACCGTGCCGGTGACGCCTGCAGCCTGTTCGCCCGCCTCTCCGAAATGGCTGCCGATGCGCGACAGGGTCACCCGGTTCATGGACGACATGGACAGCAGCAGCACGAAAAAGGTCAGCAGCAGGGTGACCAGGTCGGAATAGGTCAGCAGCCACGGCTGACGTGGCTTGTCGTCCGCCGGTGCACGGCGCGAACGGCGCGCGGGGCCGTGCGTGTGGGAAGGCGCGGGGGAAGGCGGGATGTCGAACATTTCAGTTTCCTCCCCCGCCCTGCTCGGGAATCTGGTTGGCGCCCAGATCAGTACCTTGACCGGCACCCTGTCCGGCTCCCAGATCGGCACCCTGACCGGCGCCAGAGCCGGAACCGCCGCCGGAATCGGGACCGATGCCGGATCCCGTGCCGCCGGGCAGGGCGAAATCGAACCGGAACCCCTTGTACTGGAAGGTTTCGCGCACCGGGGCGCCCTCCTTCAACGATTCCATGCGCCGCGCCCATTCGGCATTGCGCCTGTCGAGCACGATGTCCACGCGACGGTTGGCGCGCCGCCCGTCGGGGGTCAGGTTGTCGAAACGGGGGCGCGTGTCGCCGTGGGCTTCCATGAGCATGCGGCCACGCGGCACGCCAAGGTCGGCCAGCTTGCGGTACACCGCCGTGGCCCGACCCAGCGAGAGCCGCCACGGCGAAGGCAGCGACTTGTCGTCGCCGCGCAGCCGGAACAGGATGCCCTCTTCGTCGCGGGCGGACGCAGCGTGCCCGGCGATCAGCACCGGGTGTTCCACCCCGCGCAGCACCGGGGCCACGCGCGCCAGCAGGGCCGCGCCGCGCTCGCTGAGTTCCGTCGAGCCCGCGCGGAACAGCACCTCGTCGTTGATGGAGAAAATCTGGATGTAGCCGTTTTCCTGATAGTTGATGTCGCGCTCGGCATCTTCCCACAGCATGTCGCGCAGGGGGGTCAGGTCGCGGCCATGCGGGGGGGCGTCGCCAAGGGGGACGATGCCCGGCACGGGGCGGCCGTCCGCCGGTTCGCGCAGGCTGGCGGTGCCCTGCTCCTGCCCGAAGCTGCCCGCCACCGACCCCACGGCCATGACCCGGCGGCGCTCGTCGATGACCGAAATGGCCACCAGCAGCACGAAAAAGGTCAGCAGCAGGGTCATCAGGTCGGAATACGTGATGAGCCACGGCGGCTGGGTGTTGCCCGTGGGCTGCGGTTTCCGCCTGTCGCGCGCCATGGTCCATGCTCCGGGGTAAGGAACCTAGCTGGCCCTGCGCTCGCGCGGGGGCTGATAGCAGGTCAGCTTTTCCAGGATGATGCGCGGGTTCTCGCCCCGGGCAATGGCCAGGATGCCTTCCAGCTGCATCTCCATCAGCTGCACCTCTTCCTTGCTGCGGTGACGCAGCTTGCCCGCCAGGGGCAGGAATATCAGGTTGGCCAGCACCACCCCGTAGAAGGTGGTGATGAGCGCCACCGCCATGGCCGGGCCGATGGACGAAGGATCGTTCATGGCGCGCAGCATCTGCACCAGGCCGATGAGCGTGCCCACCAGCCCCAGCGCCGGGGCGTACGCGGCCAGCGCGTTGAAGATGTCCACTCCCATGGAGTGGCGCGTCTCCAGCGCGGCGATCTCGCTTTCCATGATCTCGCGGATGGCGTCGGGCTCCAGTCCGTCGATGGTCAGTTGCAATCCCTTGCGCAGAAAGGGGTCGTCCAGGTTGCGCACGGCGGGTTCCAGCGACAGCAGGCCCTCGCGTCGGGCGCGGTGGGCAAATTCCATGAATTGGTCGATGACCAGGTCGATGCGGTGCAGCCGGGTGGCGAAGGCCTTGCGGGTGATGGACAGCACGCGCAGGGCCACGGGCAGCGGATAATGCACCAGCGCGGCCCCCAGGGTGCCGCCCAGCACGATGAGCATGGCCGCCGGATCCACGAAGAACAGTGGGTTACCGCCCATAGCCAGCGCCGTGCCGATGAGCCCGAACGAGATGAGGATGCCGAGTACGGTTGCCAGATCCATGCGGTACCCCTGCTGCGTGCGCGGGCGGTTGGTGCGTGCCCCGCGTGTGCCGGGCGTTTCGGGCGGTTATCGGACTAGTCGATGGGCAGGGGGCCTGCCCACCGGAGGCATGCAAGAATACCCGCTGTCCGGTTGCCCCCTACGACTTCGGAGGACGCGGGCCAAAGATATCCGTCCCCACCCGCACGATGGTGGCCCCTTCGGCCACGGCCACTTCCACGTCGTGCGACATGCCCATGGAAAGATGCGGCAGGGCCAGGCCCACGCGGGCGGACAGCGCATCGCGCAGTTCGCGCAGCCGGGCAAAGTACGGACGCGAGACCTCGCCGTCGTCGAAAATGGGCGGCATGCACATCAGCCCCAGCAGGCGCAGGCGCGGCAGGGCCAGCACCGCTTCCGCCAGGGCGGGCAGGTCGTCCGGGTCCACCCCGGATTTCTGCTCCTCGTCGCCGATGTTCACCTGCAACAAAATGTCCTGCACGGGCGCAACGCCCCCGGCCCCCTGCGCGGGCATGGTGGACAGGCGCTGGTCCAGCTTGCGGGCCACGCTTTCCGAATCCACGGTGTGGATAAGCGCAAAACGCCCCACCACGTCCTTGGCCTTGTTGCTTTGCAGGTGGCCGATGAAGTGCCAGCGCGGGGCCGCATCCGGACCCATGCCCGTCATATCGGCAACTTCGGCCTGTTTCCGTAGTGCTTCCTGCACATAATTCTCACCAAAATCACGCTGCCCGGCGGCGGCCAGCGCGGCCACGGACGCGGCAGGGTGGTATTTGGACACGGCCACCAGGGTTACCCCGGCGGGGTCGCGCCCGGCGGCGCGGGCGGCGCCGTCCACGCGGGCGCGCACGGCGGCCCAACGGTCCAGCAGGGTCTGTGCGGCTTCGGGCGGCAAAAAGGCGGAAACGGCTGCATTCTCGTGAGACATGACATCATCCCGGATGGCAAAAAGCGTAAGCGCCGCCCGCCGCACGACACACGGCGGACGGACGGCGCGAAAAGGGCTACCGGCGACAGGACAGAACAGGACAGGACAGAACATGGCAGGAGCCATGCGGCGCCTGCCTGCCGGTCATGCGTCGCTATTCATCGGCCAGACCCAGCGAACGCAGAAAGCCCACGTCCTCGGTCCAACCTTCGCGCACCTTGACCCACAGTTCAAGGTGCACCTTCTTTTCGAGCAGGGTCTGGATATCCACGCGGGCCTTGGTGCCAAGGTCCTTGATGGTGGCCCCGGCCTTGCCGATGACCATGGACTTGTGCGACGGGCGGCCCACGTAGATCACCGCGTGAATGGTGACGAGGTCGCGCCCTTCCTCTTCTTCCCACTTCTCGATTTCCACGGCCACGGAATAGGGCAGTTCCTGACGCAGGGCCAGGAACAGCTTTTCGCGCACGATTTCCGCCGCCATGAAGCGCACCGGCAGGGTGGAAAGCTGGTCTTCCGGGTACATGGCAGGCGCCACGGGCAGCTTGGACTTCAGCAGCTTGACCAGTTCGGGCAGGCCGTCGCGCGTCAGGGCCGAGACGGGGAACACCTCTGCCTTGGGCCACAGCTTCTGCAACTCTATGAACAGGGGCAGCATCTTGGACTTGTCGCGGAACAGATCCACCTTGTTCACGGCCACGATGACCGGGCGCTCTTCGGCGGCCACGGCGTCCATCAGCGGCTTCACGTCGTTTTCCAGAAAGTCCGGCTTCTTGATGTACAGGTCCGCGTCCAGCATGACCAGGATCACGTCGGCGCTGTGCATGGACTGCCACGCCGTCTGCAACAGGATCTTGTTCATGCGGCCGCGCTGCTGGTGGATGCCGGGGGTATCCATGAAGATGACCTGCGCGTCCGGCTCGGACAGGATGCCCACGATCTGGTTGCGGGTGGTCTGGGCGCGCGGGGTGACGATGGCCACCTTGTGGCCCAGCGCGGAGTTGAGCAGCGTGGACTTGCCCGCGTTGGGCGGGCCCAGCAGGGCAACCCAGCCGCAGCGATGTTCGGTCTTGGTCATTATATATGCTCCTTGCGGAAAAAGGTCGTGTTCTCCGCCGCATGTTCCACAGCACGGGCCGTGCGTCAAGGAACGGCGGGAAAACAGGGCGGATGTGCGCGGTGCGGCGGCCATGCCGGGCCAGTCGCACACCGGACGCCGGGCCGGGCGCGGGCCTGCTCCGGGCTTGCTCCGAACCTGCTCCGATCAGGACGCAGGGCCGATGGCCGGACAGAATGTGACAAAGGAATATGGGGATGCGGACGCCCTGCCCGCGTCATCAACGAACGGGCAGTTACGGGCGGCGACAGGCGACAACGGGCCTGCCCCGGATTTTCGCCGGGCATGGCGGAACAGGCCCCATACGCGGCTGGGCGCGGCCCGTCAAGGCGCAGCAACCGCAGAAAGGGCGCGCGGCCAGCCCGGACAGGCGACGAAAGCGGGGGACCGACAATGCCACGGGTGGGACAAAAAGGGGACGCACGGCCCACCTCCGCCCGCACTTTTGGCCCGCAGTGGGAGACGCCTTCTAAAAAAACCGGAAATCCAGCCCCGATAGACCGTTGACGTTCCGGATACCATCTGTATTACTGACCGCACGACGGAACGTGTATCGGCCACTTGGCGCGCACGTTCCGGCAAGCCTTCGGCAAGCGCCGCGCGGGGCTGTCATCGGCCCGGTCGCATCCGCACCTGACGCGTGATGCCTGCCGCCCTGCCATCCGCACGGTTCCGCTTGTCTGTCCACTGCGCCCGCGCCCACTGGCGCCCCACGGAGAACGCCATGCCCCGCAAGGTCAAATCGGTCCGCGTGCCGGAAGAACTTTCGGCCATCGACCTTTCCGGCATCATTGCCGAATGCGAAAAGTACCTGCGCGACCTGGAATCGGTCGCCATGCTCAACCAGCAGGGCGAACGCGAGGCGGCAGAGGCATTGCTGCGCGCCCGCCAGTCCGACCTTGGCCGCCGCGTGGGCATGAAGGTGTGGGAGGCCCGCAAGCAGGCCGCGCTGGAGAGGCTTGGAAAAGGCACAGGCATCAACGGAGGGTAATCTCTGTGGCCGAGGCGAGAAGCTTAGCAACACCACAACGAACTATTCTGTGTGCAACTTTTTCTAACGGAATAGGTGATATATCCATTAGAGAATTGATGGGCATGCCGGAAGAACGCTGGGGTTTTCTGCGCGACAGGATTACCGATCACAATAACGGGAAAACGGGGTATACAGCACGCTGCTGCGCCTGTGACAGCAGAGTTTTCATAAAAACTAGTATACACGGCGACACAAGACACCCCCTCTATTCACATTACCGAGGCGGAGACAAAAATTGCATATGGTATCACGGGCCTACAGAAGACCCAAATAGAATTCGTGCCAACCAATACAATGGCCAACAAGAATCCTTTGAACATTCCCAAATGTGCAAGCTACTTGCCAGCGTCGTACAACTCGACAAACGGTATATAACTCACAAAATTGCAGAGTATCTTCCACCGGCAGATAACGAATACGGGCGATATCCAGATTTATACGTCGAATGGGATCAATGCAAACCATTTGTCATAGAGTTTCAGCTTTCCAACACATTCCAAACGGAAATATCCCAGCGCTGCATTCACTATGAAAGAGAGAACATCCCACTACTGTGGATTCTGTCTGAATTCAAAATATCCGGGAACATTCCGCAAAATTTTAGGGACGTCATCCGCAGACACAGAGACAATGCCTTTATATTTGATGAAGACGCATTTCAAGCCTCTCGTGACAAAAAAACGTTAGTCCTCAAGTGCATGGTCAGAGATGGTGAGACATTCGGAAGTCCAAAATTAGTTTGCTACGACGAACTAACAATCCCTACTTCAAATATTCCTTTTTACGAAGATCATATCATCCCACCTCTCCTAGCAAAAATCAAAGCTCGAAGACAGCTATGGTTTGACGCTTTGGACAAGTGGAACCCAAGAGATTTTAGCGATAAGCGGCTTAAAACAGCTATAGAGAGCCTCCCTTCACACTGCCAAGATGCAGACCCCCTGCTGATCGCAGTGATATTTTCTATAATCTGTCGTGCCACAGGGAAAGAAAAGAATTATGCATCACGACATCAAACGATAGATGAGATGCTAAATGGATATCTAAATGGGAAGTCTTTTGCGAAATACTCTGACTTAATTAAATTCACTTTGGAAAAAACACACGTACACACTAAACCATCTGTCGCCCGTCACCTTCACCGCCTAGATGTCCCTCAAACGGATATCACAAACTCCCCGGAAGGGAGAGCCCTTCGCTACCTAATAGCAGAAATATTTGATCCTCTTACCAGAGAAGAGCTTCTGTATTATGAAGCCCTTCCCAATTGGGCATCTTAACAACCCACCACCGCCATCTCGCACCCGATGTCCACCCCCGCCATGCCCACAAGGGCGCGGTGGGGGTGAATTTCGACGCCCGCCGCGCGGGCCTCGTGGAACAGTGCGGCATAGGCCGGGTCGATGTAGTCCGCCGGGCCGAAGCAGTGGCCGTCGGGCCGCTGGATAAGGTAGAACCCGGCGGCGCGTTCCCCGCGCGCCACAATGTCCATCATCTCGCGCAGGTGCTTGGCCCCGCGCTCTGTGGCGGCATCGGGAAAGGCGGCCACGTCGTCTTCCACCAGCGTCACGTTCTTGCACTCCACCCACAGGGTGGGCAGGCCGGGGCCGTCCAGCCGGGCGTCCAGCCTGCTTTCGCCGCGTTTGGCCTCGCGACGCAGGGAGGTGTACCCGGCGGCCCACGGCAGCCGCCCGGCGTGGAAGGCCGCTTCCAGCAGACGGTTGGGGACGGAGGTGTTCACCCCCACCCAGAAGCCGCGCGGGCCGTCGCCGTCGCAGCGCACCAGTTCCTGGGTGTATTTCAGCTTGCGGTCGGGGTTGGCAGCGGGGGATGCCAGCACCGCCGCGCCGGGGCGCATCAGCCCCAGCATGGACCCGGAATTGTTGCTGTGCACCCACAGGGGCGCGCCATCCACTTCCAGTTCCACGCTGAACCGCTTTACCCGCCGCACAAAGCGGCCCACGATGCAGCCAAGCGGAAAGGGAAGCAGCGGCGCGCCGTAGCCCGTCGTGCCCATGATCGGCAAACCGTCCGTCATGTTGCCCCCACTTCACTTGTGGCCCAGGTCATCCGTGCCCCTTCACCGTCCACACCACCCGGCGCGGCCATTCCCCCAGCCTGCGCGCCTGCGGCGTTTCCTTTTTCATGAAGCTTTCCGTCGCCCGACATCGTCTTTCCTTACGGCAGGTTGGCGCATGGTGCGCACCGTGCGCCACGGCACGGCCCGCTGCCCGCGCATCCTGCCGGTATGTTTTGATGTTTCCACAATTTACAGTCGCCCCGTAAGCTGGTAACCAGCCGCCGAGAGCAGGAGCGCCCCAAAAGCCGCCCTGCCGCACGATGTTCTCATGCGCGCCCGCCGTGCCACACGTGCTTTCGTGCCCTGCGCAGCACGCGGCACGCAGGCGGCAGCGCACACCATACCACGCGAACAGGACGCACCGTAATGAGAATCTCCGACCGTCTCACCCGCATCAAGCCCTCGGCCACCCTGGCCGTCAACGCCAAGGCGCTGGAGCTCAAGGCCAAGGGCGTGCAGGTGGTCAGCCTTGCCGTGGGCGAGCCCGACTTCCCCACCCCGGAACACGTGCGCGAGGCGGCCAAGACCGCCATCGACGAAGGCTTCACCCGCTACACGCAGGTGCCGGGCATTCCCGAACTGCGCCAGGCGGTGTGCGGCTACTTCGCGCGCTTCTACGGGGTGGAAGCCCCCATGGAAGCCACGGTGGTCACCAACGGCGGCAAGCAGGCATTGTATAATCTTTTCCAGTGCCTGCTCAACCCCGGCGACGAAGTGCTGGTGCCCGCCCCCTATTGGGTGAGCTACCCCGCGCTGGTGGAACTGGCGGGCGGCGTGCCCGTGCCGGTGGCGTCCCCGGCGGAACGCGGCTTCAAGGTCACGCCGGAAGAACTGGACCGCGCCGTCACCCCCAAAACCCGCGTGCTGCTGCTGAATTCGCCCTCCAACCCCACGGGCGCCTGCTACAGCCGCGCGGAAACCGACGCCATCATGGGGTGGGCCATCGCCCGCGACCTGTTCGTGGTGTCGGACGAAATCTACGACCGGCTGGTGTACGAACCGGCGGAAGCCGTCAGCGTGTGCGACTGGTGGCAGCGCCACCCCGAGAACGTGGCCGTGGTCAACGGTCTGGCCAAGACCTTTGCCATGACCGGCTGGCGCGTGGGTTACGCCCTTGGGCACCCCGACCTGATCAAGGCCATGACCAAGATCCAGGGCCAGTCCACCTCGAACATCTGCTCCGTGGCCCAGAAGGCGGCGCTGACCGCCCTTACCGGCTCCTACGACGCGGTGGAAGAGATGAAGAAGGCCTTCCGCCGTCGGCGCGACCTGGCCCACGGGGTGGTTTCGTCGTGGCCGGGCGTGGTCTGCCCCAAGCCCGACGGCGCGTTCTACCTGTTCGCGGACATGAGCGCCCTGTTCACCCCGGCCCTGCCCGACTCGGCCAGCCTGTGCACGCACATCATGGAGCAGGCCAACGTGGCGCTGGTGCCGGGCGCGGCCTTTGGCGACGATGCCTGCCTGCGCTTCTCGTACGCGGTGTCCGACGACACGCTGATGATTGCCTTGGATAAGGTCGCCAAGGTTCTTTTTGGATAACATCCCGCGTTGCCGCACCGGCCTCGCCCTTCGCTGAAAAGTACGCTATGACGGCGGCATGTCCCGCGCGGTTCGCGCACGCGACCGACCGGGGCATGCCGCCGCTTCGCTGGCCCTGCCCGCGCGACGGCAAGGTCCCCCCACATTTCATGTCGCGCCCCGCGCGGCCACGCCGCGCATCACCGGCACGCACGCCATGGGCCTTTTCTCCGGCCCGCAAGGAGCATGACCATGCCCCAGCCCCACCGCCTCGACTGGACCAACGCCTGGCCCGCCGCGCCGCTGGGCCGCCTGACGCCCGACGCCGCCGCCCGGCACGACCTGCACAAGGCCGAACTGGCCCACCGCCTGAAGGTGGAACTGGCCGCCGGACGCCTGCCGTTCATCGACATGCCCTACCGCGAGGCGCTGGAAACGGGCCTTGCCGCGTTGCAGCCCACCCTTTCCCGCTACCGTCACATGGTGCTGCTGGGCATCGGCGGTTCCGCGCTGGGCGCGCGGGCGCTGCAACGGGCGTTCTTTCCGCAGCAGGACCGGCCCGGCCATGACGGCCCGTGGCTGTGGATAGCCGACAACGTGGACGCGGGCACCATGGAGGCATGGTTCGCCAGCCTGCCGCCGGAGCAGACCCTCGTGGTGGCCGTCAGCAAGTCGGGCGGCACCATCGAAACGCTGGCGCAGTATTTCCTGGCCAAGGAGTGGCTGCGTGCAACGCTGGGCAACGCCTGGCGCGAGCACATGCTGGTGGTCACCGACGAAACGGCGGGCTTCCTGCGGCAGGAAGCGCAGTCCGCGGGCCTGCCCTCGCTGCCCGTGCCCGACCATCTGGGCGGCCGCTATTCCGTGCTCTCCGCCGTGGGCCTCGTGCCCGCCGCGTTCATGGGCCTGAACTGGCGCGCCCTGCTGGACGGCGCGCAGGCGGCCGGAGCCGCCCTTGTGGCGGACCCCGCCGCCGCCCTGTCCGGCCACCCCGCGTGGCGGCTGGCCCAGTGGAACATGGCCCTGGCCGAAGCCGACTATTCGCAACTCATCTTCTTCTGCTACGTGCCGCTGTGGGCTCCCTTCGGCCCGTGGTTCGCCCAGTTGTGGGCCGAAAGCCTGGGCAAGGAAGGCAAAGGCACCATGCCTCTGCCCGCCGTGGGCGTGACCGACCAGCACTCGCTGCAGCAGATGTTTCTGGACGGCCCGCGCGACAAGGGCTGCCTGTTCCTGACCTGCCCGGGTCTGCCGCAGGGCCGCCCCTTCCCGGCGGACCTGCCGGACAAGTGGGCCTTCCTGAAGGGCCGCCGCTTTGGCGAACTGCTGGACGCCGAGGGTTTGGGCACCCGCATGGCCCTTGCCAAGCAGGGCACGCCCCTTGTGGAACTGCGCATGGGCGACACGGGGGAAGCCGCGGCGGGTCGACTGATGGGCCTGCTGGAGCTGACCACCCTGTTCACTGGCTGGCTCATGAACATCAATCCGCTGGACCAACCCGCCGTGGAGCTTGGCAAGCGCCTTGCCAACGCCCGCCTGGGCGCGCCCGGCTACCCGGCGGAAGAGGCGGACCTTGCCGCCTTCCTTGGCCGGGCCGAACAGTCGCAGGAGTTCTAGCCGGTGCCGCGCCGTTTCGAACTGCCGGGGGGGCTGCCCTTCGGCTTCGCCCGCTTCCTGTCGTGGGTGTCGCTGGTGCTCATTCTGGCCACCAGCATCGTGATGTCGGTGGTCATCACCGATTCGGCGCGCAACACCATGTTCCGCAAGCAGCAGGAATTCGCCTCGCTGCTGGCCGAAAACCTGAACCACCAGATCTACCGGCGCTTCACCCTGCCCACCCTGGTGGGCTTCGGGCGCATCGCCCTGCGTCAGCCGGTGCAGTACGAACGGCTGGATCAACTGGTGCAGTCGGTGGTGCACGGGTTGCAGGTTTCGCGGGTGCGCATCTACGACCACGGCAAGATCGTGTCGTATTCCACCGACCGGGCGGACCTTGGCCGCACCGACCTGGCCGGGCCGGAGGTCGCCGTGGCCCTGCGCGACGAAGACCCCAGCTACACCGTTGACGCGGGCGTCTCGTTCTGGCGGGCCCTGTTCACCCCCCGGCTGGAGCCGGGCAGCTTCATCCTGCGCACCACCTATCCCCTGCGCGTGGAAAACCGCCTGGGCCGCATCGACGATGACGACGACGGTCCCATCATGGGCGTGCTGGAGATGACCCAGGACATCACCAACGACACCCGGTCCATCATCGCCTTCCAGTGGTTGATCATCGGCACGGCCAGCCTCTCGTCGCTGGTGCTGTTCGGCATGCTGCTGGTGTTCATCCGCCGCGCCGAACGGGTAATGGCCGAACGCATGCAGGAAAAGCAGCGACTTGAGCGCGAACTGCACCAGCACGAAAAGCTGGCGGGCATGGGCCGCGTGGTGGCCAGCATCGCCCACGAAATCCGCAACCCGCTCGGCATCATCCGCTCCAGCGCGGAACTGCTGCTGAAGCGCCCCAGCAGTTCGGACCCGGTCACCGCGCGCATCCTTGAAGCCATCTACGACGAGGCCAAGCGGCTCAGCCAGACGGTCAACGACTTTCTGGACTACGCCCGGCCCCGCCAGCCCCGGCAGGACCCGGTGGAGGCCGATGCCGTGCTTGACCGCGTGCTGGGCTTTCTGGAAGGCGAACTGGCCCGCCGCGAGGTCGCCGTGGCCCGCGAGACGGAGCCGGGCATCGCCGTTTCCGGCGACGGCGACCTTCTGTACCGCGCCTTCTACAACATCATGGTCAACGCCTTGCAAGCCATGGACGGCCCCGGTACGGTCACCGTCACCAGCCGCCGCGACGGCGACACCGTGGAACTGGCCTTCCGCGACAGCGGCCCCGGCTTCGACCCGGCCAACCGCGAACGGCTGCTGGACCCGTTCTTCACTACCAAGGATGACGGCACCGGCCTTGGGCTGCCCATCGTGAACTCCATCATCACCAGCCATGGCGGCAGCCTGCGCATCGACAACGCGCCGGAAGGCGGGGCCGTGGTGTACGTGCGCCTGCCCTTGCGCGCCGGATAGTCCCGGCCTTGCGGCAGGCCGCCCGGCGCGGCGACCGCCGCAACCGGCGGCAACCTCAACTGGCGACGACCGACGACGACGGATGACAGGGGCAGCAATGCGCGGCAACGGGTGACAATGCGCGGACATCCGCCCCATCAGCGCATTGCAGGCCTTCGCCCGGTCTTTTTTGCACGTCCCGCCCGGTTCACGCGCGCCAAAGCCCCGCGCACGGGTTGCGCGCGCGGCCTTCCGGCCCTATTTCTGTCCCTTGAACCTCACTGGCTCCGCCGTGCCCGCACGCCCGGCGCCAGCACACCGCAACCGGATCCATCATGAACGAAAAGACGCATCTGCTCGTGCTCGACGACGAGAAGAACTACCTGCTCGTGCTCGAGGCCCTGCTGACCGACGCGGGCTACACCGTCACCGCGCTCAACGACCCGGAGACCGGCCTGGCCTTTCTCGAGGAGTCGGAGGTCGACGTCATCGTCACCGACATGAAGATGCCGAAGATCACCGGGCGCGAGGTGCTGGAACAGGTCAAGAAGAACTGGCCGCACATCCCCGTGCTGATCATGACCGCCTTCGGCTCCATCGAAAGCGCGGTCGAGGTCATGAAGTACGGGGCCTTCGACTACATCACCAAGCCCTTCTCCAACGACGAACTGCTGCTGTCCGTGCACAACGCGGCGGAACTTTCGCGCATGCACCGCCAGTACCGCGTGCTGCGCGAAAATCTGGAAGAACGCTACGGCATGCACCAGATCATCGGCAAAAGCAGGGCCATCCGCGAAACACTGGGCATGGTCGACCGCGCCGCGCCCAGCCGCTCCACGGTGCTGATCTCCGGCGAATCGGGCACCGGCAAGGAACTGGTGGCGCGGGCCATCCACTTTTCGTCGCCCCGCAACAAGGGGCCGTTCGTCTCCGTCAACTGCATGGCGCTGAACCCCGGCGTGCTGGAAAGCGAACTGTTCGGCCACGAAAAGGGCTCGTTCACCGGGGCCGTGGCCATGCGCCGTGGCCGCTTCGAGCAGGCGGGCGGGGGCACCCTGTTTCTGGATGAAATCGGCGAGCTGACCCCGGAATTGCAGGTAAAGCTGCTGCGCGTGCTGCAGGAACGCCGCTTCGAACGCGTGGGCGGCACCGAAGAGGTAGAGGTGGACATCCGCATCGTGGCGGCCACCAACAAGAACCTTCAGGAAGAGGTGGAAAAGGGCAACTTCCGCGAAGACCTGTTCTACCGCCTGAACGTGGTGCATATCGCCCTGCCGCCCCTGCGCGAACGCCGAGAGGACATTCCCCTGCTGGTGGCCCACTTCGTGGACAAGCTGGCCCGCGAGAACGGCGTCACCCCCAAGACGTTCACGCCCGAAGCCCTGGACTACATGACCGGCTACGAATGGCCCGGCAACATCCGCCAGCTCCAGAACGTGGTGGAACGCTGCCTCGTGCTCGTCTCCGGCGATACCATCCGCGTGGATGACCTGCCCCCTGAACTGCGCGACGAGGAATCCCAGCTGAAAAGCGCCGTGGACCTGCTGCCCGTGCAACTGGACCTGGCCGACACCCTGGAACGCATCGAAGCCGCCCTCATCCGCCGCGCCCTGGTCCGCGCCGACTTCGTGCAGGTGAAAGCCGCAGAATTGCTCGCCATCTCCAAGAGCCTGCTGCAGTACAAGCTGAAGAAATACAATATCACGGGGCACTAAGGATTTTTGAGAGAGACTTCCGGGGAGGGGACCCTTTGCGGCAGCCGTTAGGTGAGCGCGTAGCGCGAACCTTACGGATGGCGTCCGCAAAGCGTGAAAAGGTCTCCCTCCCCGGACCCCGCGTTGCTGTCCTCATCCGTAATGCTCGAAGACTCACATAACGGCTGAGGCTCCCCCCAAAACTTTTCAATTGTGGGTGAAGCCCACGCCACTGGAACCCGTCGGCCCCACCGCCCCAAGCTTCCCGCAACACGCCCCCGCTCCCACGTTTTCCCTACCTTGACGGGTGGTCATGCCCGCCGCATAGTCGATACGCACGACAAACCGCACCACGGAGGTGCCCCATGGAAAAGCAGAAGATATCCCTGAGTACCCGGCTGCTCTGCGCGGACGCGGCGGGCGTCGTAGAGGCGCTGGCCGAGGGGCTGAAGGAACGCTGTCTGAAGGTCCAGAAGGGCGACGAGACGCTGGTGCTCAGCCCGCCCGAAGCCGTGGACGTGGACGTGGAAGCCAAGGTCCGCGACGGACGCGGCAAGTTCATGATCGAAATTTCCTGGCGCATCCCCGACGATGAAACCGTGGCCGCCTGCGAAGAAGTGGCCAACCTGCCCGGTCGCGACCACCTGGCTCCCCTTGGCTGCGCCGACGTGGAAGAAGTGGGCGACATCGACCTCGACATGGCCCTGAAGAAGGCTGAGAAGCCCGCAAAGGCCCCCGCCAAGGCCAAGGACCACAAGGACGAGAAGCGCGACGGGGACAAAAGGAAGGACAAGCCCGGCAAGGACGCCAAGCCGGAGAAGAAGTCCAAGTCCGACAAGTCCGAGAAGGACGGAAAGGACAAGTCCGGGAAGAGCGACAAGAAGGACAAGGGAACCAAAGAGTAGTTCCCCGTCTGTCCGAACGGACAAGACAGGACAGGGGCAGGACTGGGGCAGGACTGGGGCCTGCCCTTTTTCATGCTGCCGTCACGGCTCGGGGACGAAGGCGCGCCCCGCCTCCTGTCCGCCGGGTATGGCCGCCTCGCCGCCCGCGCGCAGCCACAACCGCCGGTATTCCGTGGCCGTGGTGCCGAACATGGCCTTGAAGTGCCGGTTCAGGTGCGACAGGTCGTAGAACCCGCATTCCAGCATGGCGTCGTAGGTGTCCGCCCCGGCCTCCAGCAGGTGACGGGCGTGTTCCACCTTGCAGTTCAGGAAGTACTGGTAGGGCGTCATGCCCGTTTCGTCGCGGAACAGCCGGATGAAATGGAACTTGGACAGCCCCGCCTCGCGGCACAGGTCCTCCAGCCGCAGCGTTGCGCCCATGCCCTCGCGGATCATTTCCATGGCCCGCCGCACCGCTCCGCCGTGCCGCGGCACCGGGGGCGGCTGCCGTTTCGTCCCGTGCCCCCCGGCCATGCTGGTGGCCAGCCCCGCCGCCAGCAGCAGCCGTTCCGAGGTCAGGGCCTCGTCGCGGCCCAGCAGCGCGCCGTGCGCCAGCCGCAGCACCACCGCCGCCAGCCGCGCGTCGTACACGATGGGCGCATCGAAGCGCACCACCTCCGGCCGTCCGGTGGCCTCGGCAAACAGGGCGGGCGGCACGTAGACCATCACGTAGTCGATGCCGCTGCTGTCGCCCGCGTTGCCGTCGTGGGCCTGCTCCGGAGAAAACAGCATCACCCCGCTGCGGTGCGAGGCCAGTTGCGCGCCGTTCAGCCGGTACTGCTGGATGCCCCGCTGCGTCACGCCCAGCGCGTATTCCTCGTGGGCATGCCGCTTGTAGGCAAAGCGGGTCATGGTGGCGGACAGCACCGTCACCCCCGCCGCGCGGCGGTACACGAACCGCTCGCCGGAAAGGGCGGGGCGGCCTCTGCCGTCATCGCCGGGGTGATCGTTGCCTTCCGTTCTCACGCGTCCCATCCGCTCACCGCACCAGTCGCCGAAATCTCGCGCCGCTACCGCGCCAGCACCTGCTGCACGCCGGACATGGCCACCGCGCAGTACACCAGAAACAGGGCCATCAATACGTTGACCACCCGCCGGTACGCCGACAGAAACCGGCGCAGCAGGGCGCCAAACCCCACCCACGCGGCAAAGGCCGCCCAGCCGATCACCGACACCGCCGCCACCCCGGCGGCCACGCCCCCCCGCGAACCCTGCGCCAGCGTTACGAAGCTGGGCATCACCGTCAGGGTGAACATGACCACCTTGGGGTTCACGAACTGCATCAGGAACCCGGTGACGAACAGCGCCCGGTCGGAACGCGGGACGGGTCCGCCGTCGGAGACCGTGCCGCCGTCCGTGCCGCCAGCCGGGGCATCCCCCACGTCTGGTCCCACGTTCGGCCCAACGTTCATGCCGTACACCTTCCACGCAAGGTACAGCATGTACGCGCCGCCCACCAGTTGCAGCACTGGCTGGGCGGACGGCAGCAGTTCGGCCAGCAGGCTGTTCAGCGCGGCGGATGCCGCCAGCATCAGGGCAAAGGCAACCGCGGCCCCGGCGGAAAACATCAGCGCCCGGCGTGTGCCCTCGCCCTGGGCAATGGACAGGATGACGATGTTGGTGGGCCCCGGCGTGAAGGTAACCACCACGCAATACAACAGCAATGAAAGCAGGCTCATGACGAAACTCCCGGTACAGGCCGATGCGGACTGGATGCCCGATGTCCGGCATGCCCAGCGCGGTCGCGCAGGGCCGCCACGTCCGGTGCAGATATGGCACCCGTCCGGCGGGCATGTCGGCATCCTGCCTGCTGCATGCCCCATGCGCACCGCGCGCGCATAGGACGATATTGCGGTGATAGTGCGCTGCCAGGGAACGGGGTGGGGATGGCGGGCCAGTTGCTCCGCCCGCACCGGCCTGCCCGTTCTGATCGCCACATCCCGTCCTGTCCTGCTTGGCCTCGTTGACAACCCCGCCACCCTGCCCTACGTCGGGGCTAGGCCTCCCGTGCCGACCACGCATTCCGCTTCCGTTCGCAACCCGCTCCCGGCCCGCCGGGCGCACCCCCAGCCCATGCCCCACGCCCCTGAAGATTCCAGCCAGCCCGGCACGTCCGGTACGCCCGATCCCCCCGATCGCCCCAACTTCACGGACACGCCGAAGCAGGAATCCGCCCCCGCCGCGCCTTCCGCAGCGTCCTCGCGCCCAGCCCCCTCTGCCGCGCAGCCCGCCTCCTTTCACTTCGACGCGGACAATCCCGTGCGCGACTACATCACCGCGCTGCTGGCCTCGCCCTTCGGGCGGCAGGTCACCCATCACCGCGCCCTGCCCGCGCGCGAAGCCGCCCACGCCCCCAACCGCCGCCCCTGGCCCAAGGCCGTCCGCGACATCCTTGCCCGCAACGGCATCGACGATCTCTACACCCATCAGGCCCACGCCACCGATTGCATCCGCGCCGGACGCCACGTCGTCGTCGCCACGCCCACGGCCAGTGGCAAGACCTACGTATACAACCTGCCGGTACTGGAACGCTTTCTGTCCGACCCGGACGCCCGCGCCCTGTACCTGTTCCCGTTGAAGGCGCTGGCGCAGGACCAGCTTTCCACCTTCAACGGCCTTACCGACGCCTGGCCCGCCGACGCGCGGCCCCGCGCCGCCATCTACGACGGCGACACCACCGACCACTTCCGCCGCAAGATTCGCCAGAACCCGCCCACCGTGCTGCTGACCAACCCGGAAATGCTGCACCTGGCCATTCTGCCGCACCACCAGCAGTGGACCAGCCTGCTGGCCTCGCTGGCCTTTATCGTGGTGGACGAGGTGCACACCTACCGCGGCGTGCTGGGCGCGCACATGGCCCAGGTGTTCCGCCGCCTGCTGCGTGTGTGCGCCCGCTACGGCGCGCACCCCACCTTCGTGTTCTGCTCCGCCACCGTGGGCAACCCCGGCGAACTGGCCGCCAATCTCACGGGGCTGGGCGGAGATTTTGAAAGCAAAAATCTTGTGGGGGAAGGGACCCTTTGGGAAAGGGTCTCCTTCCCCCACACCCCCATCCCCCCAAACTTTTCAATAGGGGGGAACGAATCGGCAAGCCTCGGAGCCGGGGCGGGCGAAGCACGCAGCGGCTCCGTAAAAAGGGTCAAGGGAGCGCGGCCCCCTTACGGGGGTGCAGGGGGCAGCGCCCCCTGCGATATCAACGTCATCACCGAGAGCGGCGCGCCACAGGGCTTGCGACACTTCGTGTTCGTGAACCCGGACGACAGCCCGTCCACGGCGGCCATCCAGTTGTTGCGCGCGGCCCTGGCGCGGGGCTTGCGCACCATCGTGTACTGCCAGTCGCGGCGCATGACGGAGCTGATCAGCATGTGGGCGGCGGAAAAGGCCGGGCCGTACCGCGACCGCATCAGCGCCTACCGCGCCGGGTTCCTTCCGGAGGAACGGCGCAACATCGAGGCGCGCATGTCCGGGGGCGATTTGCTGGCGGTCATTTCCACCAGCGCGCTGGAACTGGGCATCGACATTGGCGGGCTGGACCTGTGCATACTGGTGGGCTACCCCGGCACGGTCATGTCCACCCTGCAACGCGGGGGCCGGGTGGGCCGCGCGCAACAGGAATCCGCGGTGATACTGGTGGCCGGGGAAGACGCGCTGGACCAGTACTTCGTGCGCCACCCCAACGAATTCTTCGACCGTCCCGCCGAGCACGCCGTGGTCAACCCGGACAACCCGGTCATTGCCAAGCGGCACATCGAATGCGCCGCCGCCGAACTACCCCTTCCTGCGGACGAGCCGTGGCTGGCCGCGCCGGGAGCGGCAACGGCGCTGGCGGAACTGGAGGCCGAAGGACTGGTGCTGCGCAGCGCCGACGGCGGAACCCTGCTGGCCGCGCGCAAGCGGCCCCATCGCCACGTGGACCTGCGCGGCAGCGGCAACACCTTCACCATCGAGGACGGCGACGGCAACGTCATCGGCAGCGTGGACGGCCACCGCGCCTACCGCGAAACCCACCCCGGCGCGGTGTACCTGCACCGGGGCCGCAGTTGGGTCATCACCCGGCTGGACCCCGGCGCGCAGAAGGTGGTGGCGGAACAGGCCCGCGTATCGTGGTTCACCCGCGTGCGCGCCAACAAGACCACGGAAATTCTGGACATCCACGACCAGTGCGTGGCCTGTGGCACCCGCGTGTTTCTGGGCAAGCTGCGGGTGACCGAAACCATCACCGGCTACGAGAAGCGCAGCGTGTCCGGGCAGCGGTTGCTGTCCGTGGTGCCGCTGGACGCGCCGCCCTTCGTCTTCGAAACCGAGGGGTTGTGGTTCGAGATTCCAGACGCCGCGCGCATCGCCACCGAAAACGAGCTGCTGCATTTCATGGGCGCCATCCACGCGCTGGAGCACGCCGCCATCGGCATCCTGCCGCTGCTGGTCATGACCGACCGCAACGACCTGGGCGGCATCTCCACCCCCATGCACGCGCAGGTGGGCCGCCCCGCCGTGTTCATCTACGACGGCCTGCCGGGCGGGGCCGGGCTGACCCGCGCCGCCTTTGCCGACGCCGATGCGCTGTTCCGCGCCACCCGCGCCGCCATTGCCGAATGCCCGTGCGAAACCGGTTGCCCCTCGTGCGTGCATTCGCCCAAGTGCGGCTCTGGCAACCGGCCCATCGACAAGGCGGGCGCGCTGTTTCTGCTGGACCGCATGGCCAGCGGCACGCCCGAATCCGACCCGGTGCAGCCCGGGCTGGAGCAGGGGGGGAAGCCGGATAGGGGGATTTTTATCGGAAGAGAGGGGGAGGAAGGAAAGAGCCGGGGCGCTGCCCCGGACCCCGCCGGAGGACTATCCGTCCCCCGAACCCCCTTTCTGCGTCCGGGCAATGACGCCCGAAGCGGGCCTCATCACCCGGACGAGACAACGCGCCACGACTACCAGTATATGGAAGAAGGGGCAGTACCGCGCCGTGCGATGCCCGCGGAACGCACCGGAACCGTTGCCGACAATGGACTGAATTCAGACCAACGCCACGCCACGGCACACGCCCCCAAGGAGCATGGCATGACCCCGGACAATACCTCGGACATCCGCAACGCCGGACCGCTTTTCGCGTCACCGACGGCAGAGACGGACGGCAGAATCATCGCCCCCGTGGGCCGCTACATGGTGCTGGACGTGGAAACCCGCCGCGCCGCGGCGGACGTGGGCGGCTGGCACCGGGCCGACCGCATGGGCGTAAGCGTGGCCGTGCTGTACGACGCCGCCGACGATTCCTACACCCCCTACGAGCAGGACGCCGTGCCCGAAATGCTCGACCGCCTGCGCGCGGCGGACCTGGTGGTGGGCTTCAACATCTCGCGCTTCGACTACGCGGTGCTTTCGCCCTTCGCCCCCTACGACCTGCACACCCTGCCCACCCTGGACATGCTGACCAAGGTCAAGGACCGCCTGTCCTACCGCATCTCGCTGGACAACCTGGCCCAGGCCACCTTCGGCACGCCCAAATCGGCGGACGGCCTGCAAGCATTGCAGTGGTGGAAGGAGCAGCGCCTCGACCTCATCACCGCATACTGCCGCAAGGACGTGGAAATCACCCGCGCCCTGTTCCTGCATGGCCGCGAAAAAGGCTATCTGCTGTTCACCAACAAGGCCGGGCAGGCCGTGCGGGTGCCGGTGGCGTGGTAGCCTGAGGCATGCGCCAAACACCACGGCCAGGCCCGGGTATGCCTCCATGGTTGACGAAAAACCTCATTGTCGTAAAACTTACGACCAGAGGTGCCCCCATGCAGCCACATGTCAATGCCAGCGTGAAAATGCCCCCGAACCTGCGAGACAGGATACAAGCCCTCGCCCAGGCGCGCAGGCGCACCCCTCATTCCCTGATGCTTCAGGCCATAGAGAGCTACCTCGACCGCGAGGAAAAGCGCGAGGCCCTGCGTCAGGAGGCGCGGCTTGCCCACGAGCACTACGTGCAAACGGGTCTGCACCTGACCAACGCCGAAGTCGTCGAATGGATGGACAAGATCATTCAGGGCGACAAGCCCCCCCTGCCCAAATGCCATATCTAGTACGCTGGACGGCCAACGCACTCGCAGATCTGGAGCGCGCGTACAGCTTTCTCTCCGGCCACAGCGAAGAAGCCGCCGTGGCCGCCATCAAGGCCATCCGGGAAAAGGCGCTGCTACTGGAGCAGTTTCCCGACGCGGGCCGCCCCGCGGACGACTTCGACCCGGAATATCGGGAAGTCCTGATTCCCTTCGGAGGGGCGGGGTACGTCTTCGTGTACGCGGTGCTCGGCAACGACGTGCATATTCTGGCCCTGAAGCACCAGCGCGAGGCGGGATATTAGGCTGGCGGCACGATAGCCAGCGGTTGGTCCCCATTGCCGTTGACGGGCGCATACGGACGGGGGCGGTATGCCGCCCCGACGCCCTCTTACGCCGCGAAGCGTTCCGGCAGCGGCGGAATGTCCGCATAGCCCAGCACCACGTGCCAGTAGGTCCACGAGCGCGGGTCGAACACCCCCGCCGGGGCGCGCCCCAGGGCATGGCGAAAGGCCGCCTCGTCGAAGCTGCGACGCACCGCCACCACGTCTTCCAGCGTGCCATAGGTCATGACGTGGCACAGGAACAGCACAGGGTCGGCCAGCGTGGTTTCCGGCGGCTGAAACCACACCACCCGCGCGGCCACGGCCAGCAGTGCCGCGCGCTCTTCGGCGCTCCACGAATCCTGCAACAGGGTCATGCGGCGGCCCCCTTCACTCCGGCGGCCACGGGCAGCGCACGGAGTTCTTCAGGCCGCACCCCCGCCACGGCGGCGCGCAGCCGCGCTCGCACATCCTCGCGAACCTCGTCGCCCAAATCGTCATAGAACGTCAGCGCCTTCAACGTCAGCAACGGGCTGTACGGCGGCCCGTACAGGGCAATGGCCGCGCACAGCACCCGCGCCAGCGGTTCGCCCGCCTTCAGGATGGCGTCCATGTCCACGTAGTCCTTCCATGACGGGCGCGCCACAACCACCCTGGCCTTGGCCGCGCCCACATCCAGCAGCGAGGCCACGGCAATCCCCGCGCCATCGGCTTCGTCGGGGTCGGCCACCCGGTTCAGGGCAAGCCCGCCGAAAAACGACACCTGCACCGGCCCGCCCCTGTCCACGCTGCACGTCAACGTATTGGGCGCCATCTGCTGCACCACGGCACCGCGCAGATACGGAATTGCCGCGTACAGCACCTCCGGGTCGAACGACAGGTTGGAAAAGAAATCGAAATCCACCGAGGTCCGATGCCCCAGCCGCAAGGCCAACGCAGTGCCCCCATACATCACGAAATCGCGCGGCGTGGCGTCAAGTTCGTACCACAGGGTCTTTTGACCTTCCGGCAGGATGTCGAGATTCGGGACAAAACGTTCCGGCATGGCAGGCTCCTATGGCTGCCGCAATATACCAGTTTCGCGGGTAGCTGTCAGTGCCGCACGGCGTGGCCGGGCACGCGCCGCCGCGTGAGCGCCCACCCCTTTGACGCCGTACCCCTTCCCACGTCCGTGCCCGCGTGCTAGGGTGATAATTCCCGATGCCCTGTATACCGCGATCCGGCTCCCGTCCGGACCAGACCAATCCGGACAGACCAAAAGGGCACGGCAATGCGGCAAGTTATACTTGTCCGCGCGTTGTTCCTGTCGCCATGACATGTGCACGGCCGCCCACATAAACAGACACACTTCCGCCCCAAAGGCTGCCCGCCAACCGCCCAACAGGAGGCATGCATGCTCCCCGCTGCGTACCAGGCATTTCTGAAGGAACTTCTGGAATTCATCCCCCGGCGCAACGTGTTCACCGACCCCTTGCGCACCCTGGCCTACGGCACCGACGCCAGCTTCTACCGGCTCATCCCCAAGATCGTCGTGGATACCCACAACGAGGACGAGGTGGTGGGTGTCATCAAGCTGGCCAACCGGCACCGCCTGCCCATGACCTTTCGCGCGGCGGGCACCAGCCTTTCCGGCCAGGCCGTGACCGATTCCATTCTGGTGCGCCTGGGCGACGGCTGGCGCAAGTACGCCATCTTCGACAACGCCACCAAAATCCGCCTGCAACCCGGCATCATCGGCAGCCACGCCAACCGCCTGCTGGCCGAGTTCGGGAAAAAGATCGGGCCGGATCCGGCCTCCATCGACACGTGCAAGATCGGCGGCATCGTGGCCAACAACGCCAGCGGCATGTGCTGCGGCGTGGCCGAGAACAGCTACAAGACGCTCAGCCACATGCGCGTGGTGTTCCACGACGGCACCGTGCTGGACACGTCCGACACCAAGAGCCGCGCCGCCTTCCAGCGCACCCACCCGGAAATAGTCAACGGCGTGGCCGCCCTGCGGGCGCAGATCATGGACAAGCCCGACCTGGCCGAACTGATCACCCGCAAGTTCAAGATCAAGAACACCACCGGCTACAGCCTGAACGCGCTGGTGGACTTTGCCGACCCGTTCGACATCATCCAGCACCTCATGGTGGGTTCGGAAGGCACCCTCGGCTTCATCAGCGAGGTGACCTACCACACGGTGACAGAGCACGCCCACAAGGCCTCGGCGCTGGTCATCTTCCCCACCATCCGCGACGCGTGCGAGGCCACCATCATCCTGCGCCAGCAGCCCGTGTCCGCCGTGGAAATGATGGACCGCGCCTCCCTGCGCTCCGTCGAGGACAAGCCCGGCATGCCCGACGGATTGCAGGGCCTTCCTGCTGACGCCGCCGCCCTGCTGGTGGAAACCCGCGCGGGCGACAAGACCACCCTGGACGACCAGATTTCCCGCATCACCGCGTCCATCGAAGCCATCCCGAAGATCCGCCCGGTGGCCTTCACCGACGTGCCCGCCGAATTCGGCGTGCTGTGGAACGTGCGCAAGGGCCTGTTCCCCGCCGTGGGCGCGGTGCGCAAGGTGGGCACCACGGTCATCATCGAGGACGTGGCCTTCCCCATCGCCTCGCTGGCCGACGCCACGCTGGAACTGCAAACCCTGTTCGCCAGGCACGGCTACAGCGAAGCCATCATTTTCGGCCACGCCCTGGAAGGTAACCTGCACTTCGTGTTCACGCAGGACTTCAACACCCAGTCGGAAGTGGACCGCTACCGCGCCTTCATGGACGACGTGACGACCATGGTTGTCGGCACCTACTCCGGCTCGCTCAAGGCGGAGCACGGCACCGGGCGCAACATGGCCCCGTTCGTGGAACTGGAATGGGGGCGCGACGCCTTCCTGCTGATGCGCGAACTGAAGAACCTGTTCGACCCGCACGGGCTGCTGAACCCCGGCGTGATCATCAACCCGGACGCGGAAGCCCACATCCGCAATCTGAAGCCGCTGCCCGCCGCGCACACCATCATCGACAAGTGTATCGAATGCGGCTTCTGCGAACCCATCTGCCCGTCCAAGGACGTGACCTTCACCCCGCGCCAGCGCATCGTGGGCTGGCGCGAAATCTCGCGCATGAAGGCGGGGGACGAGAAAAGCAGCCTGCTCAAACAATTGTTCTCGGGCTACGACTATCTGGGCGACAACACCTGCGCCACCGACGGCCTGTGCGCCACGCGCTGCCCGGTGGGCATCAACACCGGCGCGTTCATCAAGGAACTGCGCGCCGACAAGGTGAGCCCCCGCGCGCAAAAGGCGGCGGACTGGGTGGCCCGCCACTACGGCGGGGTGTGCCGCACCGTGTCCGTGGCACTGACCGGGGCGGACCTGCTGCACCGGGTGCTGGGCACCGACGTCATGGACAAGGGCGCGCAGTTCCTGCGTGTGGTCTCGCTGAAAAAGGCCCCGCTGTGGACGCGCGCCATGCCCACCGGCGCATCCGCCCCAGCCCATGCCCCGCGCGGCCCGGTGTCCGACCGCAAGGTGGTCTACTTCCCCAGCTGCATCGCCCGCTCCATGGGTCCGGCCCGCGACGACGAACAGCGCGACCCGCTGCCCGCCAAGACCATCGGCCTGCTGCTGAAGGCGGGCTATCACGTGCTGTTCCCGGAAAAGCTGGGCGACCTGTGCTGCGGCCAGCCCTTCGAGAGCAAGGGCTTCAAGGCCCAGGCCGACATGAAGGCCAAGGAACTGTCCGAGGCCCTGCTGAAGGTCAGCGACAACGGCGCCATTCCCGTGCTGTGCGACACCAGCCCCTGCCTGTACCGCATGAAGGAAACGCTGGATAAGCGCCTGAAGCTGTACGAACCCATCGAATTCGCACTGGAGCACCTGACAAAGGCGCTGGACTTCCGCAAGGCGGAACGCACCATCGCCATCCACTCCACCTGCACGGCGGTGAAGCTGGGCCTGCCCGGCAAGTTCAAGCAACTGGCCGATCTGTGCGCCGAGCAGGTCATCGTGCCGGAAGACGTGTTCTGCTGCGGCTTTGCGGGCGACCGTGGCTTCAGCTTCCCGGAACTGAACACGGGCGCGCTGAAGGAACTGCGGCGGCAGGTGGAAATCTGCGAGGAAGGCTACTCCACCAGCCGCACCTGCGAAATCGGCCTGTCGCTGCACGGCAAGATTCCGTACCGCAACATCCTGTATCTGGTGGATGAGGTGACCACGCCGAAGACGGCGTAGGGGCTTCACATTGTCTTTTCGCCCGTTGGCATTCGCCTGACGGGTGCGAAGCGTTCCGCATCTGCCGACGCATGAACAAAACAACCGGGAGTGGCCGCAGGGCCGCTCCCGGTCTTGTCATGTACGCGTTGCGAAAAGGTGAAGGCGAATGGGGCGGGATTGATGATGCGCCGACGGCGCGCCCTTACCACAAATAAGGTTCGGCCTCGCGCCACTGGAAGATGAACGGATCGCCCGGCGGCGGAATGAGCCGGACCGCGTCCGCCGTGAACACCCAGCCGGGGTTCAGCGACCCGGAAAACACGTCGCGCGGGGCAAGGCGGGCCAGCCTGGCGGGCAGTTTTTCGCGGGTCAGGTGGCCGTACACTTCCACCCACTGGCCGTCGCGCAGCCCGGCCAGCACGCCGCGCGATGCCGGCAACGGCAGCGCGGGGGCTGCGCCGGGTGCGGGCGGTGAGGTGACAGGGGCAGGGGCGGGCTGGGGCGCGCGGTCATCACCCTGCACGCCGGATCGAACCGCAAAGCCCCCCGCCGTGGCATCGGCCAGGCAGCAGTACAGGTTCACCCGGAACACGGCCACCGCGCCCTGGGCATCCAGGGTGGGATGCCGGGTCACCGCGCCACGAAACACGTAGCGTCCGGCCAGTTCCTCCGGCCTGTCGCGCTGCTCCAGCAGGAACAGTTCCGCCAGGTTGATACGCACGTACTCCTTGTCCGCGTACGTGGCGCGCGGACCCAACTCGTCGTCGCCCCCATCAGAAACCGGCGCGTCATCGAATGGACCGGGGAACGGACCGGGACGGGAACCGGGCTTTCCGGGTGTCTCCCAACCATCTGACGGCCCGGCAAAGGCATCCGGATCGTCATACTTCGCATCGGGCCGCGCACCGGACTGCATGTCCGGCCCCACGGCGGTGCCGAGAGGCACGGACCGGGCCGGAACAGCCTGGCTGGCTGGATTCGCGGATACCGGTGCATCCGTCGGCCCGCTGCCAAGCCGCCCCGTTACCACGCCGCCCGGAGCGCTCGACGGCGCGCCCGCGCTCCACCAGTCCACCGTGGCCGTCAGGCTCACCCCCAGCAGCAACCCCAGCAACAAGGCCCGGCGCAACGGCACGGGGCGTGCGACGGCCCCTGCCCCCGAGGTCGTTATGGATGCCGCGCCCGTCATGCCGCGCAGCAGCAGCGCCCCGCCCAGCACGGCCAGCGCCGCTCCGGTGAGCAGGGTCAGCCACAGGAAACGCGGGTTCAAAAGCATGGAATAAGCGCCCGACCAGCCCAGCCAGGCGATGACCAGCGCCGTGCCCCACAGCAGGGCCACGTCGACAAGGACGACGGCGGGGGGCAGGCGCAATGAACGACGGACGGCGCTCATTCCAGCACCCCCAACCCGGCAAGCAGCATGCACGCCGCCCACACGCAAAGGGTAGGCAGCACCACCAGCCGCAGCACCAGTCCGCGCCGAAAGGCCGCGCCGTACATGGCCATCAGCTTCAGGTCCAGCATGGGGCCCAGCGCCACGAAGGCCAGCCGGGCCGAGGCGGGAAAGCCCACGAACGAGGCGGCCACGAAGGCGTCGGCCTCGGAGCACACGCTGAGCAGCACGGCCAGCCCCATCAGGGCCGGAATGGCCAGGGCCGGGGTATCCATGAACAGGAACAGCGCCTCGGGCGGGGCAAAGGTGCGGAACGCGGCGGCGGCCAGCGCGCCCGGCAGCAGCCAGGCGCAGGCGTCCAGCAGGTCGGCGGTCATGTGCCGGGCCACCCCGTGCAGTTGCGCCACGCGGGATACGGCGGCGGCAGGCGGGGCAACGGCGGGGGACGCCGCGCCGTTCGCCGCAGAGGCCATGGCAGGCGTCGTCGCCATGGCCCCCTGCACCGTGCGGAACTGCGGCAGCAGCGGGGCCTGTGTGCTGACGGGGTCGGCATGGACATGGTCATGCCCGCACGCGTCGTGATCATGCCCGCAGCCGCACCCGCAGGAATCCTGCGTTCCGGCCACATTGGACCGCAAGGCCTCGTCCACGGCCATGCGGCGCACCGAAATGCCCACCGCCACCGCCGTTGCGGCCACCACCGCCGCGCGCAGCCCGGTCATCAGCGCGTCGCCGCGAAAGGCCACCCAGGTGGACACCATGACCACCGGGTTCACCACGGGCGCGGCCAGCATGTAGGCCACCGCCGCGGGTACGGGCACCCCCTTGCCCATCATGCGCCGCACCACGGGCACCACCCCGCATTCGCAGGTGGGCAGCACCGTGCCCAGCGCCACGCCAAAGGCCAGCGCCCCCGGCAGCGATTTGGGCACCCGCCGCTCCACCCAGGCCCGGGGCACGAAGACCTCCATGCAGGCGGACACCAGCGATCCCAGCACCAGGAAGGGCAGGGCTTCGAGAAACACGGCAAGGGCGGTCTGGGCGAGATGGATGAGGCGTGCGTCCATGAAATGATGTGCCGGGGATGATGTGAGGGGGAAGGAAAGGCTGGTGCGCGGGGAGCAATGGCGGCGGCCAATGGCCGGAATGGCCGATGCGACGGAACGGCGCCGGTATCCGTGGCCGCAACGCCCGCATACCTTGCGCCGCACGCAAATGCAACCGGGTTGCATCCGGCTCCGCCGCACCCCTTGCGGCCTGTCCGGCCAGCACCTTGTTCCCCTCCGAAGAGAGCGCCGGGGGCGTATTGATTTTACATCTGTTTCATATGTTCATTCCACACCGGGCATGGTATGAAGACAACGAAATCCCTCGCGCCTCCACCCCTCCCCGCCTGAACACCTGCACCATTTCACATGTAATAATCTAAAATATATTTTCATTATTTATTTCACATAAACCTCTCAAAAATACACCAAGCAACAGCCTTGTGCTTGTGCGAAAAGTACATTTTTTCGCATTCCCGTTTTCCATTGCCCGGTTTTTTCACCGCTGGTAGGGGCGGCCTACCGACACGCCGCCGTTCCGTATCCGGCTGCCCCGGCTGGCAGGCCCAGGCAGAACCGCCGGATGCGCACCACAGGCGCGCCGCGAAGGCGGCATCCCCTTCGCCGAAGGCAACCCGGCATCACCCTCCGCCTGTGCGGACTGCGGGGGAGGACCACGGGATGACCGGTGATGGCCCCGAAACGGTCAGTGAACGACCGGGGAACGACCGGGGGGAGAAAAGGACGGCGGCGCTACCCGCCCCAGGCCGCGCGGCCACGCCGCGCCCAGGCAGGCACGACACGCAACACGGGCCGCGCGCCCGAGGAGATCGCACATGTCGCTGAGCTACAAGGAAATGCAGCAGGTCCTGATGGACGAACTGCGCCTGTACCACTACCCCATCGCCGTCAAGTTCTTCTTCGACGAAGCGGAGCTGGAAACCTTCAAGGACAAGGCCGAATTCTACCTGCCCGTGAAGCCCATGACCTTCTGCCAGTGGGAAATCGCCGCCCGCATGAAGGGCCAGACCGTGCTGTCCGGCCCCGAGGGCCTGGGCTGCTCCAACGCCCTGGTGTCCTTCGGCTGGAAGGAAATCGACGACAACGAAATCAAGAGCCACGCCAAGTACGTGCGCGACCTGGCCCAGGCCGAACGCTTCGTGCGCTCCAAGCCGCGCCTGCCCGAAGGCCTGAAGGCCATTGCCGTGGGTCCGCTGGGCGACGCCGTGGTCGATCCTTCGGTGGTTCACTTCTACTGTGACAACATGCAGGCCTACCACCTGGCCGTGGACTACATGGCCGCCACCGACCAGCACCCGCTGAAGACCAACGTGACCATGAACTCGTCCGCCTGCGGCGGCACGGTGTACTCGTACCAGGAAAAGACCGCCAACATGCTGCCCGCCTGCTCCGGCAGCTACAACGCGGGCAAGACCGAGCGCGGCGAAATCAACTTCGTGATCCCCGGCGAACACATGGGCCTTACCGTGGAACGCCTGCTGGAACGCAAGCGCAACCTGGGCAGCGGCGCCATCACCCGCCCCGGCGACAATTTCCCCGGTGCGGACATCTGCAAGAACTGTCCGCTGATCATCTTCAAGAAAGAAAAGTAGGCACGACGGGGGCCGCCGCCCTGTCGCCCCCCGTATGCGGCGGCCCCCGTTCCCATTTTGGAAGCGCACCGAAACACCATCCCAAGGAGAGAGACCGTGTCCAAGCACACCAAACACCTGCTGCTGCTCGCGGCCGTCGTTGCCGTAAGCCTTCTGTGGTTCGAGCCCGCCTGGGCCGACAAGCTGTCCGACGCCATTGACGGCGCCGTGCAGGCCGGCAAGGTCAAGGCCGACGCCCCCGCCGGCTTCCTCGGCATTCCCGGCGCCCCCCATGTCAGCCCCATCCTGTCCTTTGCCTGGGCCGTGTGGGTGGGCTGGATCTTCTCCACCGTGGGCGCGTTCGGCGGCGTCATGGCCGGTGTGGGCCACATGTCGGTGTTCGGCCTTGGCGGCTACGTGAAGTCGCTGGGCAAGGACCTGCCCCTGAACAAGGTGGCCACCGACTCCATCCGCGCCTCGAACCAGTGGCTGGTGGGCTTTTCGGCCCTCATCTCCTCGTTCAACTACTACAAGATGGGCCGCCTCGTGCTGCCGCTGGCCCTGGCCCTTGGCGCGGGTTCGCTGCTGGGCGCCTGGGGTTCGGCCTCCATCTTCGCGGGCAAGGTTTCCTTCTCGCAGTACCAGGGCTACTTCGGCCTGTTCGTGCTGGTGCTGGGCCTGTACCTGTTCTGGGAAACCTCTCCCGCCGGCCAGGCCTCCAAGAAGAAGGCCAAGGAAGCCGCCAAGGCTTTCGAAGAAGCCGTGAAAAAGATCAAGAGCGGCGAACAGGTCGATGAAAAGGCCATCGGCGTGCACGTCATCTCCACCAGCCTGACCAAGTGCGTGTTCACCTTCTCGGGCGTGGAATTTTCGTTCAACCCCATCCTGCCCGTGGTGGGCGGCGTGATCATCTCCGCCATCGCCGCGTTCCTGGGCGTTGGCGGCGGCTTCCTGCTGGTGCCCTTCCTGACCAGCATCTCGCAGCTGCCCATGTACCTGGCCGCCGGCACCTCGGCCCTCGCCGTGCTGGTGTCCATGGTCACCTCCATCGCCACCCTGGTCAGCAAGGGCACCCCGCTCGACTGGACCATGATCGGCACCGAACTGGTGGGCATCTTCCTGGGCTCCATCATCGGCCCCCGCACCTCCAAGTACTTCTCCGACATGTGGCTGAAGCGCCTGTTCATCGTGCTGGCCCTGTACGTCGGCATCGACTACGTGCTGCGCGGCTTCTTCAACTACCGCATCTTCGGCTAGCCGAAACTGCACCGCCATTCGCCGGGGGGCGGGGCCACGGTCCCGCCCCCCTTTCCTTTTCCCGAAAACGAAGGCAACCTGACGCATCATGGATACCCTGCACGCCGCCCTCGCCTGGCTGGATCCCCTGTTCATCGCGCCCTACCGGCTGCCCGGCAACGCCGTGGTCGGCTTCGTGCTGGGCACCGCCGTGCTGGCCCTGTGGTGCATCGCCCTCGGCAGCGCGCTGTCGCTGTGCGCCACGCGCATCAACCGCCGCCGCCTGGCCGAGTTGCGCCACGGCATGGAGCATCATCACAAATTATCGGAAGCGGCCCTGCGCGCCGGTGACAAGGAAAGCTACAAGGCCGTCAACAGCCAGGCCCACGATGCCTTCGGCCACTATTTCTCGCTGGGCGGGGCCATGTTCTGCGTGTCCATCATTCCCCTGCCCTTCGCCCTGGCCTGGATGGACATGCGCTTTGCCGGGGCCACGCCGGAACTGCCGTGGGACGCCCCGCTCATCGGGCAGCAGCCCTCCATCGTGTTCTGGTTCCTGCTTCTGTACATTCCGTTGCGCATCACCTATGCCAACGTCATGTCCCGAACAGGGTGGTTCACCCGCCTGCAGGCCTGGGCCGCCACGCCGCCACCCGGCACCATCCCCGACGCGGCCTCCGAAGCCCCCGCCTCTTCCGGCCCTGCCCCTTCTGGCGCTGCCGATGATTCCGCCTGCCAGGCCAGCGGGGCCACCCAGAACGGTCGGGGCGGCTAGGCCCCCTTTTCCTCCCGGAGCCGCACGGTGCGCACACGCTTTCTCGCCATAGCCGCCCTCGTCATGGTCTTTGCCGCCGCCGTCCAGTTGTGGTGGGACAACGAGCCCGTGACCCCGGTGGACATGACCCGCCGGGCCGAGGTGAAGGCCCCGGAAGCGGTGCCCGCCATCACCTACGCCTATCTGCCGCAGTATTCGCACTCCACCTCGTACCTGCGCCACCGCGCCCTGGTGGAATACCTGCAAAAGGCCACGGGCCTCGCCATCCGCCAGGTGTTTCCCGACACCTTCGAGGCGCACCGCCGCATGGTGGAGCGCGGCGAAATCGACATCTCCTTCTCCAACCCCATGACCTACGTGCTGCTGGCGCAAAGCGGCGCGCGGGCCTTCGCGGGCATCGTCGAGCCCTCGGGCCGGGCCACCTTCCGGGGGCAGATCATCGCCCGCGCCGACAACACCGCCATCCAGAACGAACAGGACTGCCAGGGCAAGCGCTGGATCGCCGTGGACCCCTATTCCGCCGGGGGCTATCTGTTCGTGCTGGGGCATTTTCGCGACAAGGGCCTGTCGGAAAGCGACTTCGCCGAAATCGCCTTTGCCCCCGGCCCCGGCGGCAAGCAGGAAAAGGCCGTGCTGGGCGTGTACGCGGGCCGCTACGACATCGCCTCCATCCGCGAAGGCACCCTGGGCATCCTGGAAGGCAAGGTGGACCTTTCCGCCCTGAAGGTGGTGGCCAACACCCGCGAATACCCCAGCTGGGTCTATGCCGCGCGCAAGGGGCTGGACCCGGACATCGTGCAGCGCATCGCCAGCGCCCTGTTCGCGCTTTCGGAAAACGATCCCGAGCACGAGCGCATCCTGGCCGCCGCGGGCATGCGCGGCATCATCCCCACCACCGACCGCGACTACGACCCCTGCCGCGAACTGTTCTCCAAGCTGCGGCTCGACCCTTCCAAGGTGGGGCTGGAATGAACCCGCTGCGCCGCCTGAACTTTCGCCGCAAGCTCAACCTCGGCATCACGCTCATCGTGCTGTTCGTGGCCGCGCTGCTGGCCGTGTTCGTCACCCGCATCGCGGCCAACGCACTCATAGAGGAAAGCAAGCGGCGCGGCGCCGTGCTGGCCACCAACCTGGCCCTGCGCGCGGCCGACCCCATGCTGTCCACCGACTTCCTGCGCCTGCGCAACCTGGTGGACGAACTGCTGAACGTGGACAGCGACATCGTCTACGCCTTCATCGTGGACGACCGCGACCAGGTGCTGGCCCACACCTTTGGCCGCACCTTTCCGCTGGATCTGCTGGAAGCCAACAAGGCCGTGGACGGCCACCTTGCCGTGCACCTGCTGGATACCGGGCGCGAACGCATCTACGACTTTGCCGCGCCGGTGATGGTGGGCGGGCGCGAGTTCGGCGCCATCCGCATCGGGCTTTCGCGCACCAAGGTGCTGGACGTGGTCAACGGCATGATCTTCGCCATCAGCGGGCTTTCCGTCGTGGCGCTGCTGGTGGCCGTGGTCATCAGCGCCCACTTCGCCAAGCGCATCACCGCCCGCATCGGCGCGCTGAAGGTACACGCCGAGGAAATCGTGCGCGGCAACCTGCAATTGCCCGCCACCACCTCCGCCCGGCGCAACTGCTGGGAACAGCGGCTGTGCGGCCGTACCGACTGCCCCGCCTACGGCGACACCGAACGCCGCTGCTGGTACGTCAAGGGCACCGCCTGCGCGGGCTGCGACGGCAGGGCCTACCCCGCAAAACTCGCCCAGTGCCGCCAGTGCGAGGTGTACGAAACCTTTGCCGGTGACGAGATAGAAGAACTGGCCGACACCTTCGACGTCATGGCCCACGCCCTGCGCGCCCACATTGCCGAACTGCGCGAGACCGAGCGCGACCTGACGCGCCAGCAGGGCATCATGCGCACCATCCTGGAAGTGACCCCAGACCGGCTGGCCCTGCTGGACGAACATCTGCGCTACCTTTCCGTAAACAAGGCCTTTGCCGATTCGCTGGGCCTGCCCCCGTCGGAAATCATCGGCAAGAGCGACTTCGACATCTTTCCGCGCGACAAGGCCGAACTGCGCGTGGCCGAGAACCGCGCCATCCTCACCGGCGGCCTGCCCGTGTACCGAGAGGCGCAGGACCGCCGCGACGCCGGTTCGGCAGCAGGGGGCAACGATCCCGCCTCCGACTTCGGCCATGGCCGCGACGAATGGTTCCACCTGGTCAAGGTGCCCGTGTCCGACGAGACCGGCCGCATCATCGGCGTGCTGTCCACCGCGCGCGACATCACCGCCATCCGCAGCTATCAGGACCAGCTCATCCAGTCGCAGAAGATGGAATCGGTCGGCAAGCTGGCCGGGGGCGTGGCGCACGAAATCAACACTCCCCTCGGCATCATCCTGGGCTACGCGCAACTGCTGCAAGAGGACGTGCCCCCGGACGCCCAGATGCACCAGGACCTGCAGATCATCGAGAAGCAGGCCAAGTTCTGCCGCAAGATCGTCTCCGACCTGCTGGGCTTTTCGCGCCAGACCCAGAGCCAGAAAAAGGAGATGTGCTTCAACAACTCCATCATGGAAGTGGTCTCGCTGGTGCGTCACACCTTCTCGCTGGAAAACGTGACCATCCTCGCCGATCTGGACGACCGGCTGCCGGTCATCTACGGCGCGCCCGAAAAGCTGAAGCAGGTGTGGATGAACCTTCTGCACAACGCCTCCGGCGCCATGCCCGACGGCGGGCTGATCAAGGTGCGCACCCGGCTGGACATCATGAACATGACCGTCACCGTGTGGTTCGCCGATACCGGCATCGGCATTCCCGAAGCCAATCTGCAAAAGATCTTCGACCCGTTCTTTTCCACCAAGCCGGTGGGCAAGGGCACCGGCCTCGGCCTGTCCGTGTCCTTCGGCATCATCGAAGACCACGAAGGTTTCATCGAAGCGCACAGCCCCCTGCCGCAGGGATTCATCGACGAAGACATGCCCCAGGGCGCAACGCGCGGCCCCGGCACCGTGTTCCGCGTGGTCCTGCCTCTGGAACCCCAGGGCGCAGCCGACCTGCCCGATACCGACCCCCGGGCCAAGGTGCAGGAAGAGGAACCGCAGGAATATCCCCAAAATGACCAAACCGGGGAGGGGACCCTTTGAAAAGGGTCTCCCTCCCCGGCCCCCTCCCCCCTAAACTTTTTATTTGGGGGGAGATCCCCCGTTAAAGGGAACGGAGAGGGTACGTGTCATCAAAAATATAACCTGAACCCTGCGCTCACAATCTGTCCCCAACTCGGGGGTGCAGGGGGCAGGGGCCCCCTGCCCGCCGGAGGCGTAAAAAAACGCCTCCGCCCTGCTGCAAGCAGAAATCATAAGGAAGGAAGCCCATGGCGGATATCATCGTGCTGGACGACGTCATCGACGCGGGGGTGCTGATCAAGCGCATCCTGGAGCGCAAGGGCCACGCGGTCTCGGTGTTCACGGACGAGGAAGAGGCCATTGCCCACGTGCGCGGCAAGGGCGCGGACCTGGCCATCCTGGACATGAAGCTGCGGCGCATGACCGGAGTGGAGGTGCTGGAAGAGCTGAAAAAGCTGCGCCCGGACATCCGGGTGATCATGCTGACCGGCTACCCCACCCTGGAAACGGCGCGCGAATCGCTGCGCCTGGGCGCCAACGAGTACTGCGTGAAGCCCATCGACAAGGACGAACTGGAAAGCAAGGTGGCAGAGGTGCTGGGCGGGTAACGCCCGGGCGATAGGGGCGGGTAACACCCGTGCGGTCACGGAAACGGCGGTCGGCAGGGGACGGGCGCGCCAACGCAGCCCTGCCGGGTCTGACACCCCATCTCCGCCATCACGACTTTCCCAAGGGAGCGCAATGGCCATCGGCGAACTGTTCCGTCACTGGACCTACCAGGTCTTCGCGCCCGGCACCCTGCTGCGGCGCAAGTACAATGCGTTCCGCGAACTGCTGCGGTACGATTCGCGCAGCCTCGAGTTCATCGCAGAACTGGAGGACATCCACTACGGCAACGAGAAGGTGGACTGGTCGCGCGTGGTCGAGCTGGCCGACCAGCTGGACGACGCCGTGCGCGCCATGCTGGGCCAGCTGATGGAGATGAACCCCGCCCGGTACATGGGCCTGGCCGACTACTGCAACAAGATCGCCTTCTACATGCGCATGGCGGTCAGCGTGCCCGAGCCGGACCTGGCGCCGCCCTACGTCATTCCCCTGGCCGAGGCGCACCAGCGCCCGGACCGCGCGGGCGGCAAGGCCGCGCGCCTGGCCGCCGTGCGCGACCAGTCCATGCTGCCCGTGCCCGACGCCACGGTGGTCACCGCCGCCGCCTACCACTATTTCATCGAGCACAACGAACTGCGCGAACCCATCGACGCGCGCCTGCGCCGCCTGCGCCTGTCGCGCCCGGACGAACTGGCCGCCATTTCCGAGGAACTGCGGGCCATGATCCTGGAGGCGGAATTGCCGCCCCGACTGGAAGAGGACATCCTTACCGCCGCCTACGCCATGAGCCCCCAGCGCGCCCCGCTGGCGGTGCGCAGCAGCGCCGTGGCGGAAGACGGCCCGGTGTCCTTCGCCGGGCAGTATGCCAGCGTGCTGGGGGTGGAGCCGGGCCTCGCGGGCATGGCCTGGAAACGGGTGGTGGCCTCCAAATACCAGCCGCGCGCCCTGTCCTACCGCATCCTGCATGGCCTTGCCGACGCGGAAACCCCCATGGCCGCGCTGCTCATGCCCATGCTGGACGCGGCCTGCGCCGGGGTCATCTACACCCGCGACCCGGACCCGCCGCGCCGCCTGCCCGCGGAGGAACTGGCCGAGGGCGTCACCGCCGTGCACGCCGTGGCGGGCACTGGCGACGTGCTGGTCAGCGGCGACACGCCCGCGCAATCCGCGTGGCTGTCGCGCCGCCCGCGCAGCCGCATTCTGGAGCGGCCGGAAGCCGGGGGGACCACCCTTGCGCATCCGGTGCCGACAACGCCCCTGCTGACCACCGAGGACCTCAAGCGGCTGGCCCGCTATGGCCGCGAACTGGAAAACCTGTTCGGCGAGCCGCAGGACGTGGAGTGGGTGCTGGATACGACGGGGCGCATCTTCATCGTGCAGTCGCGCCCGGTGCCCGGCGGCACGGAACACGGCATCGTTCCGGAGCAGGCCGCCGGGGCCCGTGACGGTCAGGATGGCCGGAATGAAGCGGACGGCGCCGCCCCTGCGTCTGTCGCATCCCTCGCATCCCCCGCTTCGCATGACACCCTGCCCCTGCTGGCCGAAGGCAGCGAACCTGTTTCCGCCGGGGTGGGCAGCGGCACGGCCCGCCACGCGGCCATCTGCTGCGAAATCGGCGACATGCCCCAGGGGACAGTGCTGGTCACCACCACCCTCGGTCCTTCGTTGACCCGGATCATCGACCGGCTGGAGGCCGTGGTGGCCCAGACCGGCAGCCGGGCCTGCCATTTCGCCTCGGTGGCGCGCGAATTCGGGCTGCCGGTGGTTACCGGCATCGCCGATCCGTTCTCGGCCATTCCCGATGGAACCATGGTCACCGTGGACGGGGCCACGGGCCGGGTGCACGCGGGCAGGCCCCCCCGGGACAAGGGGAATGGCACGCAGCTCCGCGCCCGGCGCAAGGCTGCGGCGGCGGTCCGCGAGCGGCACGGCGGCATGCGCCGTCTGGCCCGGGCCATGCAGCACATCGCCAGGCTCAACCTGACGGACCCGGCCTCCAGCGACTTCGCGCCCGAAAACTGCCGGTCCATGCACGACCTGGTGCGCTTTGCCCACGAACGCGGCGTGGCCGAGATGTTCTCGCTGGTGGGGCGCGGCGGGCGCGGCCTTGGCGGCGCCAAGAAGCTGCGCACCGACGTCCCCATGATCATGTACGTGCTGAACATCGAGGACGGGCTGTTCCCCACGGCGGCGGGCAAGGAAGAAATCGGCCCCGACGACTTCCGCTCCACGCCCATGTGGGCGCTGTGGTTCGGCCTGTCCGCCGCGCGCGAGCTGTGGGCCAACATGCCCCCGGCGGCGGACTGGAACGAGCTGGACCGCATCAGCGCGGGCATATTCCGGCGCGATGCGCCCCAACTGGCCAGCTACGCGGTGATCTCCGCCCACTACGCGCACCTGATGATGCGCTTCGGCTACCATTTCGCGCTGGTGGACACCCTGTGCTCGCCAGAAGACCGCACCAACTACATCCAGTTCCGCTTCAAGGGCGGCGGCGCGGCGGCGGAAGGGCGCGAACTGCGCATCCGCGTGCTGGAACGGGTGCTGGCCCGGCAGGGCTTTGCCGTGAAGACGCGCGGCGACCTGCTGGATGCCCGGCACGGCCCGGACGCCGAGGCGGTGATCCAGAAGCGGCTGGCCATGCTGGGCATGCTGCTGGCGGAAACGCGCCTGCTGGACGTACGCCTGGGCGATGCCGACGAGGCCGAGGCCATGGCCGACGACTTCCTGGCCCGGCTGGACACGGCGGGCGGTAACGCGCCATGACCGCGCCCGCGCAGCCCCCGTCCGCCCCGCCAGCCGCATCGCCGCCGGGTACGCCTCCGTCGGATGCCCCGCCGCCGGGCGGCCCCGCGCGCGAGCCGTCGCTGGCCCCGACACCCGAAGGACAGGACGGCGGCTCGTCCCGCAAGGGGGGGCTGCTGCAACGCGCCGCGCAGGGGGTGGCGGCCTTCCTGCGCAACGCCCTGACCACCCAGGCCCCGTCCGGCCATCCCACGTTTCCGGTCACCTGGGTCACCCCGCACATCGCCGCCGGTCCCGCGCCGGTAACGCGCGAACATCTGGACGCCCTGCGCGAACAGGGCATCCAGGCCATCCTGAACCTGTGCGAAGAGCTGTGCGTGCTGGCCGACCTGGAGCAGGAACAGGGCTTCGACGTGTTCTACCTGCCCATAGAGGACGAACACGCCCCGGACGAGGCCGCACTGGAACAGGCCCTGGACTGGCTGGACGAGGCCGTGTACCTGGGCCGCCGGGTGTACATCCACTGCCGCTACGGCATAGGCCGCACCGGCACGGTGCTGAACGCCTACCTGCTGCGCCGGGGGCTGGGCCAGCGCCGGACGGAACGGCTGATGCGCCGCCTGCGTTCCAAGCCCGCCAATTACCGCCAGTGGAGCGCCCTGCGCCGCTACGGACGCCGCAACCGCGCCCTGACCCTGCGCGAGCCCGCGCCCGAACCTGCCCGCCACGATGACCTTTTGCCCGTGCTGGCCGAATACGAGGCCCTGGCCGCCCGGCTGGACGCGGCCCTGCGCGCCATGCCCCATATGGCCGATGCCCCGCAGTGCGGGCGCGACCACGCCCGCTGCTGCCGCGTGCCCCCGGTGGTGACGCTGGTGGAGGCCGCGGCCCTGGCCCGCAGTGCCGACACCCTGCTGACCGCCGCCCAGCGCGGGGCCGTGCAGGAGGCCTGCCGGGCGCACCGCAGCGGGGCCGACCGTGGGGCACAGGACCACAACACCGTGCGCGGCACCTCTTGCCCGCTGCTGGTCCGGACGACACCGGGCGCGGATGCGGGCGCGCCTGATGCACCGGGTACATTCAGTGAATCCGGCGAACCGGAACCCGCCGGGCGCTGCATGCTCTTTGCCCGCCGCCCGTTGCGTTGCCGCCTGTCGGACATTCCTTCCCCCACCCATACGCTGCCCGGCACCAACCTTTCCGAGAATGGCCCCAGCGAGGGCGAGCGCTTGTGGATTGAAATGCTGGAACAGCCGCTGGAAGAACTGTCGCGCCGCACCTTCACCGCGCTGGCCGGATGCGAACCGTCCGAGGATCCCCCCTGCTTCCCCCTGCCGGAAGTGCTGTCTGGCCGCTACGTGCAGACCGTGTTCCACGCCATCGCCTGCCTGCTGCGGCCCACGACGAACGGCAATGGCGGCAACGGCGGGGACAACAAGTAACGGAGCGGCAGCAACAGGCAGTCCACCCGAATCCGGGGCACCAGCCCCCGTATCCGGCATCCTCCCGCCGCCTCCTGTTCTTCTCCCCCACCCGCACGCCATGACACGACAAAGGGCAGGCGGTCGCATCGACCACCCGCCCTTGCTCGTTTCATGGTATCGGCTCGACGTGCCTGCCGCCCGTCACGGGGACACCCGCCGCTCATCGTCTTCTGGCTACGCCCCTTGTTTCCCCGGCTCACCGGGTTCCCTGATGGGTTCGCCCGGATACGGCGCGCAGCCGCATGAGCGGGCCAGCACTTCCAGCACCGCCTTGGCGGTGCGCTCGGACGAGGCAGGGTTCTGCCCGGTGACCAGCAGCCCGTCCGCCACCACATGCGGTTCCCACAGCGGGCCGCGCTCGTACTTGGCGCCAAGGCGGGTCAGCTCGTCCTGCAACAGGAAGGGCACCACCTGCGAAAGCCCCACCACGTCCTCTTCGGCGTTGGAGAACCCGGTCATGTTGCGCCGAGCCACCAACGGCTTGCCGTCGGGCGTGGTGGCCCGCACCAGCACGGCGGGGCCGTGGCACACCGCCGCCACGGGCTTGCCCGCGCGGTGCATGTTCTCGATGATGGCCAGCGAGCGCGCGTCGTCCACCAGGTCCCACAGGGGGCCGTGCCCGCCGGGGTAGAACAGTACGTCGTAGTCCTCTGGTCGCACTTCGGCCAGAGGCACGGTGTCCTGCAGGGCGGCCATGGCCGCCGGGTCTGCGGTGAAGCGGCGGGTAGTCTTGTTCTGGGCCTCTTCCGTCTCGCTGCGGGGGTCCACGGGCGCGGCGCCGCCCTTGGGCGAGGCCAGGGTGACCCGCGCCCCGGCATCCGTGAACACGTAATAGGGCGCGGCCAGTTCTTCCAGCCACAGCCCGGTCTTGTGGCCGGTATCGCCCAGCCTGTCGTTGGACGTGACGATCATCAACACCTTCATGGCAACCTCCCTATCTGACGGCGGCATGCGGCCAGCCGTGGCCAATGCGGAAAATTCCGGGACGTGCAGCGCGCCGCCAGACTGACATCCAGAAACGGCGGGGCGGATCGTCCATTATCCCAACATAGTGAACGCCGGGGGAGGGAGCAAGGGGAAAGACGGGCGGCAGGCCGTCGGGGGAGCAAGATGTGCTGCCCACGTGCTGTCCGGGTCCAGGCCCCGAGCTGTCCGTGTGCTGCCCCCATGCTGCCCACGTGCTGCCAATGACCGGACATGCGAACGCCGCCACCACGTGATGTGGCGACGGCGTCATGCACGGGCGAAGCGGTGCCCGCCTGCCAATCCGATGAGTATCTCGTCCCGGCGTCAGGCTCCGCTTCCGGCACTGCCGCCGGAGCCTGCCGGTCCCTTGTCAGGGCTGAGGGCGGGGTGAGGAACCGGGCGGGCAGTGTCCAACGCATCCGACGTGTCCAACATATCCGGCGTGTCCGCCCCCTGCGCACCTTCCGCTTCCAGCCGTTCGTCCAGATTCAGCCGGTCCAGCAAGTCCAGAGGGTCTGGCGGCTCTGGCGGGGGCGCTGACGGCTGTTCCACAAATGCGGCATTCCGGTCCGCTCCGGCGGCCTTGCCGGAACGGGGGGCCTGCGCAAAATACGGATACGGCGCAGTGCCCACCCCCGCCTGCGAAACGCTTGCCCCGGCGGCTGCCCCCGTGGTCCCGCCCGCCTCGGTCTTCGGGCCGGGCAGCTTTCCGAACGTGGCGGGAATGAAATATTCCGAACAACCGAAGGCGATGCTCACCACCACGGTCTTCAGCACGTCGATGCTGTACGCGGTGACCCCGCCCTGCATGCCGCCCGCCCTGTCCAACGGCAGGAACAGTTCGTTGATGTTGAACAGCGAGATGATCTTGGCGTTGACCAGGTAGCACCCCGCCAGCGCCCCAACCGCCCCGATGAGCATGCGGTTGCCGATGTACCAGACCGACGCGTACGCCTCCACCTCGCGCAACCGCGAACTCTTGAAATAGTTGTTCATGCGCAGGGCCACGGTCACCAGTGCCCCCGCGCAGCCGCCCGCCAGCGCCAGCAGCATCACCTGGCCGATGCCCGGCCCACGCCACGGCACCCCGGCAGGCCCCATGCCGCCCGGCATCCAACTGACCAGCCACCCGGCCACCAGCCAGAACACGGCGGCAGCCATGGCGGACAGTTCGGCATGGAACAACATCACCGCGAAGGCCCCCAGCATGAGCCACACGAGATACTTGCAGGTGCGTTCCAACAGCCACTTGCGCCGCTCGCGCTTCTGCGACTCCAGTTGCAGGTCCACAAGGATGCGCGCGAACAGTTCCCGGCGGCACTGGGATGACATGGCCTTGGGGTCCACCTCGGCATAAAAGCCCGCCGTGTCCGGGTCCATGATGCTGCGGGCCTGCGACAACAGCCGCTCTATCTCGATGAGCACGCGTTCGTCGGTATGGAACGGGGCAAGGCTCTGCTCCACGAAGTAGGCGTCGTCCCACGAGAAATCGGGCTTTTCCAGACGGGCCGTCACGGCGGCGTGCACGTCCGTTCCCTTGAACGGCCCCCGGGCCAGCAGCCCGGCCTGGGCCGACAGGGTGGTGCGGAACTGTTGCAGGATCTTGGTATCCTTGCCGCAAATGTTGTCATCGGACATGGCGGTCCCTCCCGCCGGGCGCGGCCCGGCTCCCATACGCCTTCCCCCGTTCGCGTGGTGTCTTCCCCTGTTCGCGCCATACCGCAGCACCGGCTCCACGCCATTATTTTCCGCTGGCGCAAGGCCATCGGCCCGGCCCGTCCGCAGCCGCATGGCCCGCCGCCACATGGCCCCGCAGCCAGCCTCTTCCGCCAGCCAACGCAAAACCCCCGCCGGAAGTTGTCTTCCGGCGGGGGCGTCGTTCATCGAGTACAGGCATCGGGCGCTGTGTGCGCCATCCCGCTTACGCCAGACCGAACCTGGCCTTGGCCTCCTGCCTGCGGGCATGCAGGATGGGTTCCGTATAGCCCGAAGGTTGCTCGCGCCCCAGCAGCACCAGGTCGCACGCGGCCTGAAAGGCCACGCTGGCGTCAAAGTCGGCGCTCATGGGCCGGTAGGCCGGATCCCCTTCGTTCTGGCGGTCCACCACGGCGGCCATGCGCTTGAGCACCGCCACCACCTGCTCGCGGGTGCAGACGCCGTGGTGCAGCCAGTTGGCGATGTGCTGGCTGGAAATACGCAGGGTGGCGCGGTCTTCCATCAGCCCCACGTCGGTGATGTCCGGCACCTTGGAACACCCGATGCCCTGATCCACCCAGCGTACCACATAGCCCAGAATGGACTGGGCGTTGTTGGCCAGTTCCTCGTCCACCTCTTGCTGGGTGGGGCGGGACGCGGGAGACATCAGGGGCAGGGTCAGCAGGTCGGCCAGGGTGGCGCGGCGCTTGCCCGCCAGGGTCTTCTGCACGGCTGCCACGTCCACGGCATGGTAGTGCATGGCGTGCAGGGTGGCGGCAGTGGGCGAGGGCACCCACGCGCAGTTGGCGCCCGCCCTGGGGTGGCCGATCTTGGTTTCCACCATTTCGCGCATCATGTCGGGCTTGGCCCACATGCCCTTGCCCACCTGGGCACGCCCGGCAAGGCCGCAGGCCAGGCCCGTGTCCACGTTCCAGTCCTCGTAGGCGATGATCCAGCGTTCGCCGCGCATGGCGTTCTTGCGCACCACCGGCCCCGCCTCCATGCAGGTGTGGATTTCGTCGCCGGTGCGGTCCAGAAAGCCGGTATTGATGAAGATGACCCGCTCCGCCGCCGCGCGGATGCATTCCTTCAGGTTCACCGTGGTACGGCGTTCCTCGTCCATGATGCCGATCTTCATCGTGTTGCGCGGCATGCCCAGGGCGTCTTCCGCCATGCGGAACAGCTCTGCGGTAAAGGCCACCTCTTCCGGCCCGTGCTGCTTGGGCTTGACGATGTACACCCCGCCAGTGCGGCTGTTGCGGAAGCTGGACGTGCCGCGCAGGTCGTGCAGGGCGATGTAGGCCGTGGCCATGGTGTCCAGCATGCCTTCGGGAATTTCTTCGCCGGACCGGGTAAGCACCGCGTCGGTGGTCATCAGGTGGCCCACGGTGCGCACCAGCATCAGGCTGCGGCCCGGCAGCGTGAACGCGGCGCCGTCCGGCCCGGTGTACTCGCGGTCGGGGTTCAGGATGCGCAGCACGCTGCGCCCGCCCTTGGGAAATTCCGCCGAAAGGTCACCCCGGAACAGGCCCAGCATGTTGCGGTAAGCCAGGGCCTTGTCCGCGCCGTCCACCACGGCCACCGAATCCTCGCAGTCAAGGATGGTGGTCATGGCCGCTTCCATCACCACGTCGCGCACCCCGGCGGCGTGCTCGCGGCCGATGGCGTGTTCGCGGTCGATGCGGATTTCCGCGTGCAGGCCGTGGTTGCGCAGCAGCACCGCGCCGTTGCCCTCGGCAGGCGCGCCCGCATGCCCGGCGAAACGGGCGGGGTCGGCAAGGCCCGTTGCCGCGCCGTTCTTCAGGGTGACCACCAGCTTGCCGTCGCGCACGTCGTAGCGGGTTGCGTCGGCATGGCTCCCGCTGGCCAGCGGAAAGGCCTCGTCCAGGAAGGCGGCGGCCCGCGCCACCACCAGCGCCCCGCGTGCGGGATTGTAGGCGTTGCCGCGCGGCGCGCCGCCCTGCGCCGGGTCTTCGGAAATCACGTCGGTGCCGTACAGGGCGTCATACAGGCTGCCCCAGCGGGCATTGGCGGCGTTCAGGGCATAGCGGGCGTTGGTGATGGGCACCACCAGCTGCGGCCCGGCCACCAGGGCGATTTCCGGGTCCACCCCTTCGGTGGTGATGGCAAAGTCCGGCCCTTCGGCCACCAGATAGCCGATGGAACGCAGAAAGGCCTCGTAGGCGGCCCCATCGTGCGGCGTGCCCCGCCGCTCGCGGTGCCAGGCGTCGATGGCATCCTGCAATTCCGCCCGCTTTGCCAGCAGGGCGCGATTCTTGTCGGCCATGGTTTCCACCATGTTCTCGAGGGCCGTCCAGAACCTGTCGGGGTCCACGCCGGTGCCCGGCGCGATGTCGCGGACTATGACGTCATACAGCGGCGCTGCGATCTGCAAGCCACCCACCTGAACGCGCTGCGTCATGTTGTGCTCCTGTATGTTGGCGGACGATACGGGCCGGAAACGGCGATACGCGAAGTGAACCGCTGAAGGCAGGCAAAACGGGGCATGACCCGCCATATCTGCTGCCCGGATGAGGAGCCGCGCGCGGCAACGCGGGCTCGGTCCCCATTTTCAGGACATACCCGGCCAGGCCGCCCATTGCAACGCCCCCCCGCTTCCGCCGGGTTCCGCACCGGAGCGTCTGCAAAGGCAAAATCACGGTGCATGCCGTTGCCTTTTTGCTGATGATAATTATTTTCAAGTATGGCCCGGCGCACGCCGCCTGGCCCACCCCACTTGCCCCACTTGCCGCGGCCGTATGCGCCCGACCTTTCAAGGCTGGCAAGAACGAATCCGTACTGGCGGAACTTGCCGCCACTGGCCGAAAGTGTCGGCAGTTGGCCCCGGCAGGGCCTTGCGCCCGGCAACCGGCATGGGGACTTCCGGCGGGAGAACGCATGCCCGCCGGTGAAGACAACGGAGGAACGCCATGAAACTGGACGCACTGCACCCCCGGAACTGGTTCCGCAAGGGTGCCGAACGCGACGACGCCGGTTCCGACCGGCGTGACGACGGCAGCCTCGTGGCGCCCATTCCCTTCGACGTGGAATGCGCCAGCGAGGAGGAAAAGCTGCGCAGACTGATGCAACTGGCCGGTGCAGAGGAGCTGATGTACGAGGTTCTGCCCAGCCAGGCGCCCGAATGCGGCTTTGACGACACCCGCCGCCTGGACGTGGACATCGCGGTGGAAAACGACACCTACGTGGTCGTGGCCGACGTGCCCGGCCTCTCGCGCGTAGAGGACAACGGCATGGGCGACGGCAACGCCGCCGACCTGCACGTGAAGACCGAGGGCAACCGGCTGTCCATCACGGGCCGCACGCGGTCCTCCTCGCGCGACAAGGGGCTGGGATGGCACCGCATGGAACGGCAACCCGGCAGCTTCCGGCGCATCCTGGTGCTGCCGGACGACGCGGTGGCCGAGGGCCTTTCCGCCTCGGTCAACGACGGGGTGCTGACCGTCAGCATCCCCCGCGCCTCGTCCGAAGAATGCGTGTGGGTGCCCGGTGAAGAACCGCGCGCCGGATGCCACGCCTGAGCCCGAACAGGTCCACGCCTGCACAGGCAGACCCGGGTCTCGCAAGCCGGACTGGCAAGCCAGACAGGGCTGGCCATGCCCGGCAGGCGGAGAACAGGCAGGCGGACGAACGGGCAGGGCTGGCCCGGACCGCGCCCGTTGGCAACCGCACCGCACGCGCGCATGTCGCGCACCATCCGCCGGGCGCACTGGCACCCGGCGGTCCGCAACCCGAACCGCCCCGGATTCACGGAATCCCTTCCATGGGTTCCCGCCGGGGCATCGGGGGCATTCACCACACCAACGGCGGAGGGTTTTCCCCTCCGCCGTTTTCCGTGCCCGCAGTCGCCTGTCCCCCTCGTCCGTCCGCCCCTCCCATCCCTTGCCCACCGGGAAACCCCGGCCCGGCCCGCATTCCGGTCTGTTGACACCGGACGCGCAACCTGCCAGCCTGCAAGCATAGGCATTCCTCTTTTTTCACCCGTCCCTTCCATCCATCGGGTCACGCGGCGCGACCCGACGGGTGTGCCACACGCGCCGCACGGAGGGCAGGACATGCAACTGACCGACCGCGTCCACTGGGTGGGCAAGATCGACTGGGAACTGCGCACCTTTCACGGGCAGGAATATTCCACCCACAAGGGCTCCAGCTACAACGCCTACCTGGTGCGCGACCCCGGTGGACGCACCGCGCTCATCGAAACGGTGTGGGGGCCATACGCGCGCGAATTCGTGGAGAATCTGGCGCGGGTGGTGGACCTTGCGTCCATCGACTACGTGGTGGCCAACCACGGCGAGCCGGACCACAGCGGCGCCCTGCCGGAACTGATGCGCCACATCCCCAGGACGCCGGTGTACTGCTCGGCCAACGGGGTAAAATCGCTGAAGGGCCAGTACCACGTGGACTGGGACTTCCGGGTGATGCGCACCGGCGACACACTGTCGCTGGGCAGCTGCGAGCTGGTGTTCGTGGAAATGCCCATGCTCCACTGGCCCGATTCCATGATGTGCTACCTGACCGGCGAGAACGTGCTGTTCAGCAATGACGCCTTCGGCCAGCACTACGCCTCGGAGCTGATGTTCGCCGACCTGGTGGACGAGTGCGAACTGTGGGCGGAAGCCATCAAGTACTACGCCAACATCCTTACCCCGTTCAGCCCGCTGGTGACGAAAAAGATCGACGAGGTGCTGGCCCTGGGCCTGGCCGTGGACATGATCTGCCCCAGCCATGGGGTGATCTGGCGCAAGGATCCGCTGCAGATCGTGCAGCGCTACCAGCAATGGGCGGCCAACTACGCCGAGCACCAGCTGACCGTGGTGTACGACACCATGTGGAATTCCACCCGGCGCATGGCCGAGGCCATCGCCGCCGGGGCCGTGCAGGCCGACCCCACGCTGACGGTGAAGCTGTTCAATTCCGGGCTGGTGGACAAGAACGACATCATCACCCAGATCTTCCGGTCCAAGGTGCTGGCCGTGGGTTCGCCCACGGTGAACCGGGGCGTGCTGACCTCTGTTGCGGGCCTGCTGGAAGAGGTGGAGGGGCTGAAGTTCCGGGGCAAGAAGGCCGCCGCCTTCGGCTCGTATGGCTGGAGCGGCGAATCGCCCAAGGTGCTGGCCGAACGGCTGGCCAGGTGCGGCTTCTCGCAGGTGGGCGACCCCGCCCGCGAGGCCTGGAACCCCGACGATGAAGGGCTGGAACGCTGCCGCGCCCTGGGCCGCCAGTTGGCCGAGGCCGCCGGGGAATAGCCAAACGCCACGGCAGGATGCATAACGCCATGGGGCGCGGGGAAACAAAGCCCCGCGCCCCTCTTTTGTGTGATGTTGTGCGGGGACACCTGCGCCCCGTTTTCGTGCCACGCGCACCGGCGCATCTGACCTGCCGCGCTCGCCGCTCTCCCCGCCCTGATTGACGGCACGCCGCGCCGCCCCCTATGACGGCCACAGGCAGGCCGCATACCACGCGGCCCACCCCACACCGGGTGCACCGGGCGGACCGCACACAATGGGCAAACCGGCCCGCGCCCCCATCGCAACCTCCACCACGAGGAACCCATGCACCGCCGCACGCCGCCCCTTGCGGGCGATTCCTGCGCCACCGGGGCCTGAGCGCCGCCGCAGGCCCCGGGTGGGGCCGCCGCTTTCGCTCCCGCCTCGCTGTCACCGCTCCTGCCACCGACCCTGTCGCAGTCCGGATGCACACCCGGCGCGAAAGGCCCTGCCGCGCTCGGCCCGGCGGAACGGGCGCTGGTGGCCCGCGCCGTGCGCGACCGTTTCATTTCCGTGTCTCAGGGGCCGGAGGGCAAGTTCCGCTACCCGGTGGGCGATGCCGGGCTGGCTGGCCTTGGCTATGACGCTGCGCTCACAGGTCGCCTGCCCGCCGCGGTGCGCGCCCATTTCTGCGGAGTGGGCAACCCCTTCGCCACGGTGGACGCCTGCGTGTGGCCGCCGGTGTGCCTGCTGCCGCCGTCGCCGCCTGCCGGGTATCCGTCCGCTTCGGGCAGCGGCGTGCCCGGCGACATCTTTTGCGACATGCCGGACGCGGAACTGGATGCCCCGGTGCGCTTTGGCGACGAGACAGGCGACGGCCCCGCCGCCCCCCGCGACCGCTGCCTGCCGCCGGAACTGGCCGCCTGCCCGGTGCGCCCCGGCGATGCCGTGCTGGACGTGGGCTGCGGTGCCGGGGTGGACACCCTGTGCGCCGCCCTGCTGGCCGGGCCGGACGGCGCGGTGACCGGGGCCGACGCCAGCCCGCACATGCTGGACCGCGCCCGCGCCAATCTGGCCGCCATGGGTACCGTAACGAATACAGCCGCGTCCTCGATGGAGCGCGTCCCAGACCCGCCTGGACCGGACGTGTCTGGACCGGATGTGTCGAAACCGGACGTGTCTGGACCGGACCCGTTCGGGCCAGACCGCCAGTCCGCCCGGATTCGCTTCGTGGAGACCGGTGCGGAGAGCCTGCCCTTTGCCTCCGGCAGCTTCGACGTGGTCATTTCCAACGGGGTGTTCAGCCTGATAGTGGACAAGCCCGCCGCATTGCGCGAAATCCACAGGGTGTTGCGGCCCGGTGGCCGCCTGCGCCTGGCCGACCAGATGCTGGACGGCCCCGCCCCGCAGGGCGCGGACGTGGTGTCCAGCTGGTTTCGCTGACAAGGCGGCGCCGTACCGGGAACGGAGTTCCTGGCCATGCTCCGCGAGGCGGGATTTCACGATGCGGCCTGCCTGGGCCGCACCGGCTACCGCAGCTCGTCCGTCACCGAAGGGATGCTGTTCGCCGCCACCAGAGGCGAATGATCCGGTCCGCACTGCCGTGCGCCGCAACCTGCGCGTCCGGGTGAGTACATGGCCCGTTCATGGCCAGTCCACGGGCAACAGCTGGCCGCATGCGACAGCATGCCGCAGACGCCACGCATCACTATGCATAACGGGAGAAACGCACATGACCACCCCCGCCGCCGCTTCCGGCCTGCCCGCCATCACCTGGGACGATTTCGAGAAGGTGGAACTGCGCACCGGCACCATCGTGCAGGTGGAGCCGTTTCCCGAGGCCCGCAGCCCTGCGTGGAAGGTGTGGGCCGACTTCGGGCCGGGCATCGGCGTGCTGAAGTCCAGCGCGCGCATCACCCACCTGTACACGGCGGACGACCTGCTGGGCCGCCAGATCATCGGCGTGGTGAACTTTCCGCCCCGGCAGATCGGGCCGTTCCGCTCGGAATTTCTGGTCACCGGCTTTGCGCAGGCAGACGGCAGCGTGGTGCTGGCCGTGCCGGAGCGACCTGTCGAGAATGGCCTGAAACTGGCCTGAAGCTGTCCCGGACCGGACTTTCCGGTTGCCCTTGCGCCCAACGGATTTTCGACATCATCCCCATGCATTCCAAGGTTTTTCCATGACCAGCCAAGCCGACACCTTCGCCGCCAGCAACGCAGCCGACCAGCCTGACCAATCCGCCCAGCCCACGCGCCCCATCCGCTACGTCATGGGCGTGGACACCGGCGGCACCTGCACCGACGCCGTTCTGGTGGACGCCGCCACCCGCCGGGTGGTGGCATCGGCCAAGCGGCCCACCACCCACCACGACCTTGGCCGGGGCATGGCCGGGGCCATGGCCGCCGCGCTGGCCGCGTCCGGCCTGCCCGCCAGCGCCGTTGATCTCGTCTCCGTGTCCACCACCCTCGCCACCAACGCCGTGGTGGAAGGGCAGGGGGCCGAGGTGGGGCTGTTCATCATCGGCTACGCCGGGCGCATCACCGTGCCCTGCGCCTCCATGGATGCCATCCCCGGCGGCCACAAGCTGGACGGGTCGGAAGAGGAGCCGCTGGCCCTGAACCGGCTGGTGGACGCCATCCGCCTGATGCAGAACCGGGTGGACGCCTACGCCGTGTGCGGCATGATGAGCTTCGTGAATCCGGCCCACGAACTGGTGGCGGAACGGGCCATCGGCATGGTGGACCCCAAGCCGGTGTTCTGCTCGCACCTGGCCAGTTCGCGCGCGGGCATGAAGGAGCGCGCGGCCACGGCGGTGCTCAACGCCCGCCTGCTGCCGGTAATGCGGCGCTTTCTGGACGGGGTGCGCACCGCGCTCGCGGGTCTGGGCATTGCCGCCCCCGTGGTGGTGGTGCGTGGCGACGCCACGGCCATGCCCATGGATGCGGCCCTGCGCAACGCATCGGCCACCGTGGCCAGCGGCCCTGCCGCCATGGCCGGGTACGGTGCGGCGCATGCAGCTGGCAGGCTGCCCAGTGAAAATGAAGACGCCGGGAACGCGGGCGATATGGCAGCGCATGCCAAGGCTGCGGGCACAGCGCCGGATGCGTCGCCATCCGCAACAGCAGGCAGCGCCGCCCCGCCTCCGCCGGACGCCCTGATCGTGGACGTGGGCGGCACCACCACCGACGTCACCCTGCTGCGCCGGGGCCGCCCGGTCATCCAGGCCGACGGCATGGTGGTAGGCGACTGGGAAACCCACGTGGAAGCCGTGGAAATGTTCACCGTGGGCGTGGGCGGCGACAGCCTTGTCCGGCCGGATGCGGACGGCACGCTGTCCGTGGGGCCGCTGCGGGTGGTGCCGCTGTGCATGGCCGGTCCCCTGCCGGACCCGGCAGAGTGGCTGCGCGCCGGGGGCCAGGCGCGGTGCATCTGTCCCGTGCGCCGTGAGGATGCATGCGATGAAAAGGCGGGGCCTGCCCCGTCCGGCCTGTCCGCCCTGTCTGGCCCATCCGGCCCATCCCCCCAATCCGCTGACGCCGCCGAGCGCGCGGTATTGGACCACCTGAACGCCCATGGCCCCACCCCGGCAGGCGACCTGCTGCGCGCGCTGCGCCTGCCGGAAAGCACGCTGGAGCGGGCCATCGACAGGCTGGTGCGCCAGCGCGTGGTGCAGGTGGCCGGATTCACCCCCACCGATGCCCTGCATGTGCTGGGCCTGCTGGATCTTTCCGATGTGCCTGATCTGCCGCCCGGAACGGGCAACACCGCCGCCGCGCTGGCCGGTGCGCGGGCGCTGGCCGCACTGCTGCCGCCCGTTGCAAAGGACGAAGGGGCACGGGAGAATACCGGGGCCGGGGTTGTCGCCGGGGCAGATACCGTTTCCGATGTGCCCGCCACCTCGCCCGACACCCCGCCCAATACCCCACCCAATACCCCGCAGGACGCGGCCCGCGCCGTGCTGGCCGCCGCCAGCCAGCGCATCGAGGATGCCGTGGTCCAGCACGTGGCCCGGCGCGAGGTGGGCGGCAACTTCGCAGCGTACCTGGCCCAACGGCACCGCCATGCACTGCTGCGGGTCAACGTGGCGCTGGGGGTGCCCATGGTGGGCATTGGCGCGGCGTCGCGCCACCTGCTGCCCGCCGTCGCGCGGGCGCTGTCCACCACGGTAACCTTTCCGGCCCGCTACGACGTGGGCAACGCCCTGGGCGCGGCCCTGCTGGCGCTGGGCGAAGGGGATGCCGCCGGGGAGTGACTGCGGTACGAAAGCAGCCCATCCCGGCATCTTGACGCGCACCGCCCTTTCAGCGCACCGTCACCGGGCCGGGCCAGACCAGGTCCGGGCGGGTTCGGGCGGCGGACCTGTGCGTTGCAGACATCCGCGCCACCGCGCGCAGCGCACCCTGCCGACACCCGCGCAACCATCGCCACGCACCACCGCCGCAACGCGGCGCGCAAGGATACCCCATGCACAGCCACGATCCTTTCCAGCCCCCCAAAGCCGACGCCTGCGGCTGCGGCCACGACCATGACCACGACTGCCAGTGCGCCGCCGGGGCGCACCGCCCGTCCTGCTTCGACGCCGCGCTGGAAGTGGCCAGCGAATGCGAGGACTGCCGCGTGGTGCACGCCTGGCTGCACCTGCACGGCAAATGGGTGCTGCACGCCTGGGGCGAAACCGACGAGGCCGTGTACGACCTGACGGAAACCCGCAACCCGCAGCCCCGCGCAGACTACTACGCCCGCAACGGCGTGACCGAAGAGCGCCTGCGCCGCTACGGCCGGGTGGAATTCTTCACCATCATGGCCGACACCGGCAGCTTCGGCCCCTTCGACACCGCCTTCTTCTTCGCGCCGGAAAGCGACACAGACCCGCTGGCGCGGTAGCCCGCGCCCCGGCCTGCGCGTCCACGTCACCCCATCTCCCGCAAATACCACGGGCCGAAGGATCACTCCTTCGGCCCGGTTGCGTGGTTTTGCCCTCTGTTTTCAGTCCCTCCCCCCAGCCGCACGCGACCTGTGCCGGTTGCCCGGCGGCATCATTTCCCGCGTCCGTCCACCCGCGCCTGGCACACCCGACTCACTGCGGCCCACCCTCCACCGCCGCCGGAATGTCATCCGGGTACGGACGGGCGCAGCCCACGGCCAGCAGGTCAACGGCCAGCTCCGGGTCGGTATCGTGTACCAGAGCAATAACCCGGTTCCGCTCGCATGTGGGGGCTTTCCTGTCCACGGGCGTACCCCAGAAATTCTCAAGCCCTTCCAGGTATTCGTCCCCATCACCCATCACATAGCATACGGGCAGGCTGCCGCACCCCCTTGTGCCGACAATCTCCACGGTCAACAGCCGTGCGCGCCGAACCAGCTCAACGCCCTGCACCACGGCGGGCATGACCCTGCGCCTGTCTTCCTCGTCCGAGGTCCCCAAGCCGCGCACCCGGCAGATATCCCCGTCGGCGCATGTCGCCGCAATCCGCCGGGCAGCCTGCGACGTCCCCATGAAATAAAGTGCCGGAGTGCCCCCCGATGCCCAAACGGTCCAGTATCCCTTGCTCGTCTTGCGTACCCTGCCCGTGACGTCGAAGGGCACGCGTGGCGCTGCGGACAACCGCCGTACGCCTTCGATGCGCATGAACGCGGGTCCGATGCGCAACGTGGGTCCCACTGTTCCGGTTATGCGGCACAAGTCGCCGAACGCGCACACCTCGTGTATCCTTGCGGGAAATGGGTCACCCTCGTCGCGGTACGCAACGTCTCCCTGACTGGTGCGAATATAAGAGGAACCCACAATGCCTTCGACTACCTCGGCTTGCGCCGTGCCAAGCATTGCCCAAGCAACAAAGACCAGCATTAAAATGATTAACGGCCACTTATTCCTCGCCATTTTGCTCTCCCTGAGAAACCAGTGCATCATGCAAGTTCTTTAAATTTACGTACTCTGAAGAAACGCGCCTTCCAATTTCGCTTTCCTCGCCAAATCGTTGATGCACAGCATTTGAAAGAGCATCCAGTTGACCTTTGACATCCATCTTCTCCAACTCTCCCTTGCTTGGCATCAAATTTTCAAAGTGCTTTGCAAATCCCCCACCTCCTGTATGCACCCCCATGGAAAACGCCGCGCTTTTAATGGCTTCCGACCCCGTATCAAGGCCAGCCCTTTCAAAGGCGTCCAGTGTCGGCTGGTAATGCGTCCTCTGGATATATGCCTCGTTGGCGGCGGCCAACGCGTCAGGGTGCTTGCGAGCCATTTCCGGCCATGCGGCGGCAATGGCCTTGGGGTCGTCCTTCAGTGCGCGGTATTCTTCCGGCAGGTTCGCCGCTTCGGGGCTTTTCATGAAAGCCCCAGTGTCCACGGGCTCCTAGAATGGCCAACAATATACTTATGTTAAGCCCACCCCACAGCCGCCCGCGACCCGTGCCGGACGTCTGGCGGCACCCTTTCGCGCATCCGTCCACCCGCGCCTGGCACACCTGGCTTATTGCAGCCCACCCTCCACCGCCGCCGGAATGGCATCCTTGTCCGGACGGGCACAGCCCACGGCCAGCAGGTCCACCACGCGGTGGGGATCGGTATCCCGTACCAGCGCGACCACCCGGTACCGCTCGCAGGAAGGCATGGTGCGCCCCACGGGGGTATGCGCGAACCGCTCCAACCCGTCGAGAAACTGGTCCTCCTCGTCCCCGACGATATCGAAATTGCCCATGCTGCCGCCGGAATAGACACCCGTCATTTCCACTGTCACCAGACGGGCGCGCCGCACCAGTTCCACCTCGTGCAATTCCGAGGGCATGACCATCTGCCACCATGAGGGGTCTCGCGTGCCTTTGCCTCGGACCCGGCATACGTCACCTTCCGCACACACGGCCCGCACCTTGCTTTCCAGAGGAAAACCTTCGGGAATTACCAGATTGTCCTCCGTGACCTGCGGGGAGCTCAAAAACAGATAGCCATCCGTCTGCCTGCCAAGAACGCCTGTTACGTCGAAATCCCCAGGTGTTGCTGCCACAAGACGCCGCACCGAACTGACAAGGACAAACTCGTTGCCAAGGCGCTCTATTTTTTTTTCTACACCCACTATACGGCACAGATCACCGAATGCGCAGACTGCATGGATACTACGCGTAACTCGTGGGTCAATCCCCAGCCCGGAGCTTGTCCCAGAGTAATATATCGATCCCCTGCCCACTATTCCTGTGCGGGAAACATGTCCTTCCTCACATGATGCATCGCCTTGTGCATAGAAGAGAAAAAAAACAAGCATTGCAAAATGTGCAATCCTACTCCTCACCACCTGAAGCCTCCGCTTTGGGTTCCAATGCTTGCTGGAGATTTTTCAAATTCCCATTAAACTCGTAGTCAACTCTTTTCTCAACTTCAGTATCCCCCTTATACCCCGTCTTGAACGCCTTACCCAATACATCCAACTGCTCTTCCACACCCATCTTCCTCAGTGTGTCGCTATCCGGAAGATGCTTCACCACGTTTTTCGAAAATGCGTTCGGCCCTCTGAGTACCCCCATGGAGTACGCCGCATTTTGAATGACCTCCGATCCAGTATCAAGCCCTGCTTTTTCAAAGGCTTTCAGTGTCGGTTGGTAATGCGTCCTCTGAATAAACGCCTCGTTGGCGGCGGCCAACGCGTCAGGATGCTTGCGGGCCATTTCCGGCCATGCGGCGGCAATGGCCTTGGGGTCGTCCTTCAGTGCTCGGTATTCTTCCGGCAGGTTCGCCGCTTCACGGCTTTTCATGAAATCTCCCAGCGTCCCCCCGGTCAACTGGTACGGCCCGCACGACCCCGATTGGGATACGGTTTCCAATCCCTTGGCCGTGGTTTCGTGCAAGGCGGTGATGTCGCCGGGCTTGCGGTAGTAGTCCAGTATCTTGTCCGGCCGCAGGATGTTCTTCGAAGGGTCGGCGAAATCCTCCAATGGCGGGGTACGGCGGCCCGGCGTGGCCTTGCCGCCTGCTGATCCGCGTCCTGCGCCGCCCCCCGCATCCATGGCGCTGCGGTTCTGCCGGGCGCTGCCGTTGCGGTTGGCCGCCATCAGGGTGCCCGCAAAGGGATCATCCTGCGTTTCCCGCGTCGGGACCGTGCCGCCGCGCAGCGCCAGATCGTCGTCGCTCGTCGCATCCGGTGCGCCGGGCCATTGCCGCAACATTGCGTCAACGCGGGGTGAACGCTCCCGCCCGGCGGAAGGCGTACGCCGCTGCCAGGGGTGCACGTCCTGCGGAAAGGCCGCCTCCATGGCGCGTTCCCACCAACGCGTGCCCGGCGCGTTGTTACGTTCGGGGACGGAGTCGCTTCCGGCGTTGTGCGAAAGCGGAACCAACTCGCCCCTGGTTTCGGCAGCGCCTGGCAAGGTGCGCTCTTCACCTGTCACCTCGCGGAGCCTGGGAAACCGTCTCTCCTTTTCGGTCTCCGGAATCTGCCGTGCCAACTGCGGGACGTTCCTGCGTTCGAAAATGTCGCGCATGCGTTCTTCCTGCAACACGTCGTACCCCCGGTCGCGGGGTTGCCGGAACCCGGCATAATCTTGCAGTTCGTGAACGCCAGTGTCGTCGAACATGCTGCGCTGGAAGCGCTGCCGCCAGTCCTTGTCCTCGTCATCGGGCAACATGCCCTGCCCGTCGTGGCCAAAGGCGTCGATGGTGCGGATGCCCTGCACCAGTTCTCCATACCAATCCTGCATGGTGCGCGCCGAACGGGCGCGGCCCACAACGCCTTCCAGCGAACCCGCCAACTTGCGGCGGCGAGGGTCATCGGCGTTCTTCAGTCCGGACGTGAACAAGCCGTAGGTCATACGCGCCTCCATGTATAGATGGGTGTGAAGCTTCGGACGCCATGCGGCATGCCGATATGGCGCAGGCAAAGCGGCGGGGCGGGTTGCAGGCGCCCCGCCGCCAGAGGAAATGCACGCCCCAATGGCGCGGAGCCAGCGTATCCCATGCCTTGCGGGCACATCCGGCCACAGGGGGATCGGAAGGGGGTTGCGGAGCGGTCCCAAGGGTGCCCCGCCATGACGCAAAAAACCGGAGAACCTCCGGGAACACGACAATGCCGCCCGGCCCCCCATTCCGCTCTTTACTCCACCCTGCCCCTCATCAGCCCCCCGGTCCCCATTCTCAATAAAAACACAACGGGCCGGAGGATCACTCCTCCGGCCCGTGTCATGCCTGCCATATCCTTTGCGGTAGCTGCCTGCCCCAGTCCAGTCCAATCCCGCCCGGCCTTCACCCTGCCCCCTTCCTACTCCGCCCCCGTTCCCGTCCGGCACTCCCCGGCCAGCCGCCCCAGGGTACGCAGCCCTTCGGCCATGCGCTCGTTCCACAGGCCGTTGCAGCCAAGGCGCAGGTAGTTGGCGAACTTTTCCTGCGTGCTGAACACGGCCCCCGGCGCAACGGATATGCCCGCCTGCCGCGCGCGAAAGAACAGCTCCACACCGTCGGTGCCGGGCGGCAGTTCCACCCACAGCACCCCACCGCCTTCGGGCCGGGTCACCCCGGTGCCGGGCGGAAAGCAGTCGGCCAAGTGCATGCGCATGGCCTGCATCTGGCGCGAAAAGGCCGTGCGCAGACGGCGCAGTTGCCGTTCGAACAGCCCCTGGCGCAGGTATTCGGCCATGGCGAACTGGGTCAGGGTGGCCCCGCAGACGTTGGTGGTGGCCTTTATCTCCCGCGCGCGCTCGCCGATGCGCCCGGTGACCATCCAGCCCATGCGAAAGCCCGGCGCCACGGTCTTGGAGAACGACGAGCACAGCGTGACCAGTCCGTGCACGTCCCATTGCAGAAAGGTGGACGGGCGCGAGGGGCCGTAGTGCAGGTCCGTGGACACGTCATCTTCTATGAGATGGATGCCCCGCTCGGCCAGCATGGCCAGTATCTCGCGCTTGGCGTCGTCCGGGGTCAGGCTGCCGTCCGGATTGTTGAAGTTGGGCGAAAAGGCGCACGCCGCCACCCGGTGCCGGTCCAGAATGTGCCGCACGTCGCGCGGGTCCACGCCCGCCTCCGGCGTGCTGGGCACCTCGATGGCCCGCAGCCCCAGCGATTCGATGAGTTGCAGGAAACAGTAGTAGGTGGGCGACTGGATCATCACGATGTCGCCGGGCCGGGTCAGACAGCGCAGGGCGATGTACAGCGCCTCCACCGCGCCGTTGGTAATCAGGATGTCGTCCGGCCCCGCGCCCACGCCGCATTCGCGGTGCCGCCAGGCAATCTGGCGGCGCAGTTCCAGGTCGCCGGGAATGGTGGCGTAGGCGGCGGCCTCGCCCGCGCGCGAACGCATCACCTCGGACAATATGCGCCCCAGCGCCCGGCCCGGCAGCAGCGTTTCGTCCGGGCACAGCACGCCAAAGGGCACCAGATCGCGGTTGCCCACGGCTTCAAGCACGGTGGAGATGAGCCGGGCGCGGTTCACCTCGCGCGGGCCGGTGGGCGGGGCCGGGCGGGCCTGCGGCACGGGCAGGCCGCGCATGCCCTGGCGCACGAAATAGCCGGACCGGGGCCGCGCCTCGATGATGCCCTTGCGCTCCAGTTCCAGATAGGCGTGGCCCACGGTGGCGATGGACAGCCCCATGGAGGTGGCCAGCCCGCGCAGCGAGGGCAGCCGGTCGCCGGGGCGGAACCTGCCGGACTGGATCATGTCCGCCACATGCCGCTCAACGCGGTGGTAGTGGAAGGCGGCGGAGTCGGCGGCGGATGCATCGAAACCGGCGTCCTCAGCGACAAGGGGGACCAGATCGATACCGTGGGCTGACGCGGCTAAGGGGCGGGGGGGCATGGGGCCTCCGTGCGGGTGCGGTGGGCAGGGGATGCGCTAGGGGAATACGCGAAGCGGCGCGGCTGTTCAGCCGGAATCCAGCAACCACGCCATCTGTTATGCTTGTTTTTCTGTTTGACTGTATCTGTTCAGGTGACAGATTTCATGGTCATGTGCAACCCGGAGGTTGCACCATGGATACCGCTTCGTCGCCCGGCAAGGGACACTCGCCGTCATCACCCCCTGTCGGGGGCATCACCCCCGCGCCCCGCATGGCCGCCGTGCTGTCCGGCATGCGCCAGGCCCTGCCCATCGTGCTTGGCTACGTGCCGGTGGCCTTCGCCTTTGGCGTGCTGGCCCGCAAGACCGGCATCCCCGCATCCGGCGCAGTGTGCATGTCGCTGATGGTATTCGCCGGGTCCGCCCAGCTCATTTCGGTCAGCCTGCTGGCGGGCGGGGCATCCCCGGCCACGGTGGTGCTGACCACCTTCGTGGTCAACCTGCGCCACCTGCTCATGTCCGCCGCGCTGGCCCCGGCCCTGCGCCGCTGGCCGCGCGCGCTGCAAGCCTTGTTCGCCTTCCAGCTTACGGACGAAACCTTTGCCCTGCACGTCAGCCGCCTGCCCTCGGCCCCCGGCGATGCGCGCCCCGAACCGCCCCGCGCCGAAACCCTGGCCCTGAACATGACCGCGCAGTCCGCGTGGGTCATCGGCACCATCATCGGCGTGTTCGGCAGCGAACTGGTGGCAGACGTGCGCCCGCTGGGGCTGGACTACGCCCTGCCCGCCATGTTCATCGCCCTGCTGCTGCCATACTGCCGCAAGGCCCGGCGCTTTGCGCTGGCCGCCGTGCTGGCCGGGGTGCTGTCCGTGCTGCTGGCGCTGGCCGGGGCCGGGCAGTGGAACGTGATCATCGCCACGGTATGCTCGGCCACCCTGTGCACCCTGCTGCCCGCGCGGGCAGGTGCCGCGCAGCACGCCGCGCAGCACGCCGCCAGCGCGACTGGCGCGACTGGCGCGACTGGCGCGACTGGTGAGCGGGGCACTGTCGTCGCCCCCGATGCCATGGATGATCTTGCGGGCCTCGGCGAGCCGGGCCGCGCCCCCACCCTGTAGCCGCGCACCGCAATGAGACCGGACATGACCACCACCTTCTTCCTGATGCTGTGCGGCATGCTTGCCGTCACCTACATCCCCCGCGCCGTGCCCCTGCAACTGCTGTCGCAGCGCGAGCTGAACCCCGTCATCACCCGCTGGCTGTCCTTTGTGCCGCCTGCGGTGCTGGCCGCCCTGCTGGCCCCGGACCTGATCATGAAGCAGGGCGCGGTGCACGTGGCCGCCGACAACCTGTACCTGCTGGCCGCCGTGCCCGCCACGCTGCTGGCGTGGCGCACGGGCAGCTTCTTCGGCACCATTGCCGTGGGCATGGCCGCCGTGGCGTGCGCCCGGTTTTTCGGCATGGCCTAGGGCTGCCCAAGCCCCGCCGTCAACAGCATCTCTCCCTGACCCGCCCACACTCCGACGGTAGACCGGGCGTGCGGCGGCGATGCGGACACCTCCTTGCCGCGTCGTCGCCGCCGCCCGACTTCATTCCCATCCCGCCATCCCGCACCCTTCGCCCCCGCCCGCACACCCTTGCACACCGCGCCCGCCAGCGTTGGCGGACACTCGCGAACTTGCCCCCGCAATCGCGGGCGTGTAGAAGGGGCGGGTACCGTCGCACGCCGCCCGCCGTCCCGTCCGCCCGGCTTTCGCCCACTCCGGACATGCCTTCCGGCGGCGCCTGCCCCGCCCTCCATCCCCCCTTTTCCGGGAGAAGACGCATGCTTCGCACCCTGTCCATTGCCCTGCTGCTGGCGCTTGCCCTTGCCGCCACCGCTGTGGTTCCCGCGCCCGCGCAGGCCGCCTCCAACGAGGAACTGAAGGCCGCCCTGCGCGACCTGCTGAAGGAAAACCCCGAACTGATCATGCAGGTGTTGCGCGACAACAGCGAAACCGTGCTGGAAATCGCCCAGCAGGGCTCCAACGTGCGCCGCAAGAAGGCGCTGCTCGCCCAGTGGCAGGTGGACCAGACCCAGCCCAAGAAGGCCAACCTGGAAGGCCGCCCCATGCGCGGCCCGGCCAACGCGCCGGTCACCATCGTGGCCTACTCCGACTTCACCTGTCCCTACTGCCAGCAGGCCGCCGGCACCATGGAACTGCTGCTGGCCAACTACAAGGACAAGGTGCGCTACGTCTTCAAGCACATGCCGCTGGACAGCCACGACAACGCGCGTCTCGCCGCCGAGTACCACGTGGCCGCGGGCATGCAGGACGGCAAAAAAGCATGGGCGTTCTACGAAACCGTGTTCCGCGACCGCGAAAAGCTGGTGGCCGAGGGCGAACCCTTCCTCAAGAAGGCCGCTGCCGAGGCGGGGCTGGACATGAAGCGCCTGGCCCAGGACATCAAGGGCAAGAAGGTCAAGGAATCCATAGAGGAAGACATGGCCGAGGCCCGCGCGCTGAACGTGCAGGGCACCCCGTATTTTCTGGTCAACGACCTGGTCATTCGCGGTTCGCTGCCGCTGGACCTGTTCTCCGACGCCGTGGACATGGCGCTGGAGGCGGCGGCAAAAGCCAAGAAGTAGCAGGCCGCACCGCGCACGACGCGACACGGGCCGCTCCGGCATTGCCGGGGCGGCCCGTTTGCATTGGCGCGTGCACCATGCGGTGCAGGCGGAAAATGGCGTTGCGCTGAAAACGGAAGGGAGCGGCGGGGTGCGGCTACTTCCGGCGACGGCGGCGTTCCAGGGTGATGCCCGCCAGAAACCCGCCGATCATGCCCACGCCGAAGGCGCGGGGAATGCTGTCGCTAAGGCCCAGCAGCGCAGCGAACACGCCGAGGGAACCGCCGATGAGGATGCCGCGAACGATGTAGCTGTCCATGCCTGTCCTTCTGGGGCTGGGGGATTGCAAGGGTGGGGGAACTCCGGCAGCGCGCGAACGCCCCGGAACTCCGCGTGATGGTAGTCGCGCGGGGCGAACGGTGTCAACGTACGGAGCGCGGAGGGGGCGATGCGCGTGATCGGGTAATGGATTGATTGCCGACCGCCGCCTCTTTTCCCTGCGGTGTTCCGTGCCCGTCGCGCCAAAACAGAACCCCGGCCAGGGTGGCCGGGGTTCCGCAAGGGGGTCGGATGTCCAAGAGTGCAAGGGGGAGCAAGGAGGGTTTCCAGGGGGGGGCGGCGGGTGGGCTGTCCCGCCGCCCCTGCGGTCACTGCATCAACGAAGGAGGAGTTTGGGCTGGTCGCTGTCTCGTGTGCTTTGGGCACTATGTCGTCGGTCGCCGTGGCGGCCGCTGGTCGCTTCCGGGGGCTCCGAGCCCCCGGCTGGAGATACCGTGCGGACAGGAGGAGGTCGGTCCGGCACAGTGCGGGTGCAGTGCGGCTGTCTGCCGGTGCTCCCGTATCGCTTCGGTCGTCCGGGCCGTCGCCTTGGCCCGGCTGCCGTTGCCGCGAATTCATTGCCCGTGCCTTTCTCCGCAAGGGGGAACCGGAGAGAGGCCAGGAGCGGTGGGGGAACGGGACGCCACACGTCCACCGTATCCGCGAAGGTCTCGCGGAGTTCCCCTGCCGCCCGGAACGTGCCGGGCCGCACGTGGGTTGCCTTCGGGCGCCTCGTCCCTTTCCGGTTCCTGTTCCGCCCTTCCACCGTGGTGCCGGGGAGGGGGGGCCGCCGCGACCGGCGGGTCGCGGCGGTCAGGGAAGCAGGGGGATCAGGCTCTTGCACTCTGCGAAGGGCAGCGTTGTCATGCGCTGACAGAGAATTAGCACAGGGCGTGCCAAACATTGAAAATGTTTATTTTCAGCATGTTAATATTTTTCGAGGAAATGTGCAGACTCCATTTGTGCAACACGATGCACATCAGTTTTGCACAAAAGGGCTGCACGTGTGCAAAAGCAAGACACCCGCCATACCCGCAGCAAGCAGGGCAGCACACCGGATGCGATCGAGTGCATCGCCCTTTCGGCACGCGCCACTTGCATACGCCACTGGCACGAAGGCATGCATGGGCTCATGTCTTCCCCACGCATCGGGCATGCGGTATCCGCACATGCCATCCCCCCGGCGGTCCCCCCTCCGCCTCCCCGCCGGAACGCACGAAGCCGGAAAGGGAACCGCTCCCCTTCCGGCCTCGGAAATTCCAGACCTTGTCGCGCCGAACCCGTCTGGATTGACTGACTTGGCTGACCCGTGTCTCCTGACTGACCCGTCTCGCCTGGCCGACCTGACTGGCTTGGCAGGCCGCGCGTTGCCCGTTCCGGCGCCATGCGCAGGGCGGACCAGGGGCTGTTTCTAAATTAGGTTTTTCGTTCGTTGGCAAGAAAAACAAGCCCGCCATGAGGGAGTGCGGCAGCCGTTATGCGAGTCTTCGAGCATTACGGATGGCGACCGCAGAGCGTACTCTTATCGTATTTGACCGAGCCTTAGCCGTTAGGTGAGTGAAGCGAACCTTACGGATAAGGACAGCAAAGCTATGGCGGGTGAAGTTTGACGATGCCAACGGGCGAAAGGACAATTTAGAAACAGCCCCTAGCGGACTATTCGTCGCAGCGTACCGTAATGCCCGCCTTGCGCAGGGCAGCGGCGAACAGGCCGTCACCCGCCATCAGCGTACGGGAAAAGGTGCCGTCATAGATGCGCCCGCACCCGCACGAGGGCGAGCGCGCCTTCAGGATGGCCTCGGTGCAGCCCGCCAGCAGGGCCAGGCGCACGCCTTCCTCGGCTCCTTTGACAAAGGCGTCCGTGGCATCGGACAGGGCGCCGTCGGCCTCGCGGCACAGCACCCTGCCGTCGCGCAGTTCGCACGGCGGACGCGGCGTGGACAAACCGCCCAGCTGTTCGGGACAGACCGGCAGGGCCAGCCCCTGCCGCACCAGTTCGATGACCCCTTCGCGGGGGTTGGCCTCTCCGTCGAAGCGGCAGGCAACGCCCGCAAGACAGGCGCTGACCACATAGATCATGGGCATCTCCGTTTCCGGCAACCGCACGGCGGGTGCGGCCGCCCCGAATGTATCCGGCGCCCCCGATGTATCCGTCGCACCGGATGGCTTACGTAAGGGACGCCTCGTGGATGGACCGTACGGCATGTGCCAGCGCCGCGTCGAATTCCGCATCGCTCTGCCGGTCGTCCAGCCCTTCGGTCAGCGCCCGCGAAAAACTGGCGATGAGGCCGTGGTTGCGCGCCAGCCGGGCGTTGGCCTCGTCCCGGCTGTACCCGCCCGACAGGGCCACGATGCGCACCACGTGCGGGTCGTCCATGAGTTCCCGGTAAAAGTCGTCCCGGGCGGGCAGGGAAAACTTGAACATCACCCTGGCCTCGGAAGGCAGCCTTGCCAGTTGCCGCCGCACCTCGCGCAGCAGGATCACTTCGCATTCATGCTGCACCGGGCTGTGAATGTCCACCTCGGGCTCGATGATCGGCACCAGCCCGTGCGCCATGATCGTTCCGGCCACGTCGAACTGCTGCTCCACCACGTCGGCGATGCCGCGCTCGTCGGCTTCCTTGATCACCGAGCGCATCTTGGTGCCGAACACGTTGCGGGCCGCGGCCTCGCGCAGCAGAGCCTCCAGGTTGCCGATGGGCCGCATCAACTGCACGCCGTCGCGCGGCTCCGCCAGTCCCTTGTCCACCTTGAGGAACGGCGCCACTCCCTTCTTTTCCCACAGGTAGTCGGCAGTGGGCGAACCATCCACGGCTCGGTACAGGGTATCCTCGAACAGGATGGCCCCCAGTATCCACTGCGCGCCGAAGGACGGGCTGCGCATGATGCGCGTGCGCATGGCGTGCACGAGGGCCAGCATCTCGGCGTCCGAGGCATAGCGATCCTCGCCGATGCCATACAGGCGCAGGGCCTTGGGGGTGCTGCCCCCACTCTGGTCCAGGGCCGCGATGAATCCCTTGCCGTTTCGGATGCGGTCGAACTGCTGCTCGTTCACCTGATGCTCCTTGTGCGCGGAAGGTCGGGCGGACAACGGTGTCCCATGCCGGAATGCATGGCGACCGGCACGTTCCCGTGAACACGCCAGCCGGGGTCGATACCGGCATAGCACCTCCCCGGCGGCCTGACTACCGGGCACGCGAAAAACATCATCCGGGCAGGTCGATTTGCGCCCGCGCGGGTTACCCCCTGCCCGCCACGGCGGCATCCGCCAACGCATCCCCGGCCCCGCCCTCTCCGGCATCGCGCGGGGTCTGGGCGTAGTAGCATTCCAGCCCTTCCGCGCCCATGAACCGTTGCAGCATGCGGGGCGGCGATTCCAGCAGGTCGATGATCAGAAAGGCATCCAGCGAGCCGAAGGCGCGGTCCACGTGAAAGGTGGCGATGCGCCCGCCCAGCTTCAGGTAGTGCTTGAACAGGATGGGGATGGTGCGCCCGCCTTCCATGTCGCGCACCAGGGCGCACAGCGCGTTCCAGTCCAGGCCTTCCGGCTCGATGCGCCGCAGGCAGCCGGGCTGGCGCAGCGAGGGCGCGGCGCGGCCCCGCACCAGACGGGCCGTGGCGGGGCAGCCGTGGTGGCGGGTCAGGTAGTCCATGATGGCGTTCAGCGAATACGGGGTATAGTCCAGGCTCACGCTTACCGGGCCGAACAGGCGGCGCACGCCGGGGCGCTTGAGGATGAACTGGCCGATGCCCTTCCACAACAGCAGCAGGGGGGCATAGTCGCGCTGATAGTCCGCCGACACGAAGGCTCGGCCCAGTTCCAGCGCGGGCGCGCCGCCGAAAAATTCCGGGCGGAACCGGAACAGCGACGAGGAATACAGCCCGCGCTGCCCCTGGGCGGTGAGCAGTGCGTCCACCTCGCCCAGGCGGTAGGCCCCGGCCAGGGCGCGGTCGCCCTCGTGCCACAGGATCAGATGCCGATAGGTGGCGTCAAAGGCGTCGAGATCCAGCGGCGCGCCGCTGCCCTCGCCCACCGCGCGAAAGGTCACCTCGCGCAGGCGGCCGATCTCGCGGATCAATTCAGGCGAGCGGTCCGCCGCAGTCTCCACGATGGTCCACGGTCCCTCGCGCAGCAGCACGTCGGTGGGCGGTATGGCGGCCAGTTCCGCCTCCAGCAGTTCCAGCGGACGGGCGGCGGCGATGGGCCGCATGCGCCGCGCCGACTGGCCGACCGCAGCGACGGGGCCATCGGACGCGGTGGCGGCCTCCGTGGCGCCAGGCACGCCTCCCCCCTTCTTCAGCATCGGCAACGGCAGGGACAGCACCCGCCGCGGCTTGGGCTTCAGGGCATAGCAGCGCATGCGCAGGTAGGCGGTGCGCGCCTCGTCGTCGGGCAGTTCGTTCAGGGTGGCGGCGGCCACGGGCCGCCCCACGCTGAGGGTGACCGTGGTGTTGCGCTTGCGCAGCAGTTCCTTGGGCAGCAGGGCCGTGCGCGCCGCGGGGTGCAGCAGCCCCATCAGGTTGAAAAGCATGGAATTGCGCCCGTGAAAGTACAGGGGCAGGGCGTCGGCCCCGGTGCGGCGCACCAGCCGGCCCACCGTGGACTGCCACGTGGGGTCGGTGATCTCGCGCCGCGAGGGTTGCAGGTGCGACACCGTGCCCGAGGGAAACACCACCAGCGCGCCGCCCTCGGCCACGTGGCGGATGGCCTGGCGCAGGCCCGCCATGTTGCGACGCTGCGCGCCGTCACCGCCGAAGGGATCCACGGAAAAGATCAGCTCGCGCAGTTCCGGCACCGCCGCCAGCATGTAGTTGGCCAGAAAGCGCAGGTCGGGCCGCACCGGCAGCAGGGCTTGCGCCAGCACCAGTCCCTCCAGCGCACCGAAGGGATGATTGGCCACCATGATCAGGGGACCGGTGGCGGGCACCCCCCCGAAACCCTCGGCCTCTGCCCGCACGGACACGCCCAGCACGTCCAGGGCCAGACGGGCGAAGTCCAGCGGCGTTCCGCCCTGCGGCATGCCCCGGTACAGCGCGTCGATGCGGCCCACGCCCAGCAGGTGCAGCAGCGGGATGCGCAGCGGCGCGGGGATGCGCCGGGCCGCGGCGGGCACCAGCGAGCGGGAATGCACGGAATGCGGCGTGACCGCATCCGCGCGGGACGGGACGGCGACTGGCGTGGAAACCGGCAGCGGCCTCGTGGCCGACGGCGTATCCATTATATGATGAAGAGGGGCGGCATCGGCGGGGGTGCGGGGGCGGAGCATGTCCATGCGTCCTCCTGGGCGGCCAACTGGCCGGAGACTGGTGGCGCGGAGGGCACCGGAGCGCTTCGCGCGCGCTCACCGAGCCCGGCGGCAGCAGACGGCGGGGGCGGTTTCCGTCCGGTGGCGGCTGCGTGCCTGTTCCGCGAAATGGAGTCCTGTCGCATGCATGGATAGACGCGCCACGTGGAGAAGCCATGACCGGTCGGTGAACATTGCGTGAAGGGGAGCAGGGCGGGGGGTGTGCGGCGCGGGCGTCACCCGATTGTCTGCGGCCCGTCGCCGCGCCGTCGCCCAGCGATCCCGCCCGTGGTGCAGAAGGGGCAGTGTCCGGAAACCGGGGACGTCCACGTGACTGGCTGACTGGCCGACTGGCCGACTGGCTGACTGGCTGACTGGTCGGCTGGCCCACTGGATGCCCCGCAGCCCGCGCGGACCGCATGCCCGGAGCCGCGCCACGGAAGGAACGCGCCATGACCGACCGTCACCATGCCGAAATCCGCCGCCGCCTCGAAGCCGAACTGACCCACCTGCGCCGCCAGTTGCTGGTGGAGGGCGGCGTGGAAGCCTGCGCCGACGAAAACGAATTCGCCTCGCGCGTCAGCGAGCTTGCCCTCAGCATGACCCTTCTGGACCGCGCCGGACGGCGCATCCGCGAAATCGAAGGGGTGCTGCGCGCCATGGACCGCCACGACTACGGCGTGTGCGACGCCTGCGGCGACGACATTCCCCTGCCCCGCCTGCTGGCCCGCCCCACCACCCGGTTGTGCGTGCATTGCCAGATGGAACAGGAAACCCAGACGGGCCGTCCCGTGGCTGCCACGGCGCACGCCGGGGCGCACTAAGCCCCGCCGGGCCGCCGCCCGTCGTCCCGTTCCGTCCATCCGCCATCGCGGAGTGTGCCGCGCGCGCCTTGTCATGCATGCTTGCCGCGCGCGGCCCATCCCGCACGCCCGCCAGCCATCTCCGCCACGCCTCTCCGTCAGGCCTCTCCGTCAGGTCCATCAGGCTGCCCCGCCCCGCGCGTTTGCCGCGCCCGAATAGTTGACACCATCAACCATTGGTCTACGATGGTTGACATGAACAACTTTTTTTTCGACCCGGAATCTTCCCTCGGCTTCATGACCTTCACCACCAACCGCCTCATGTCGTCCTTCCTGCGCCGCCGCATGGCCCAGGTTGGCATCGACCTGACCGGCGAGCAGTGGGGCGTCATGGTCTTCGTCTGGAACCGGGGGACCATCGGGCAGGACGAACTGACCCACGCCCTGTGCATGGACAAGACAGGCATGAGCCGCCTGCTGGCCACCATGGAAGACAAGGGGCTGGTCACCCGCAGCCCCGACCCGGACGATGCCCGGCGCAGGGTCGTCACCGCCACGCGGGCGGGCGACGCCCTGAAGGAGCGCAGCCGCGCCGTGGCCGAAGAAGCCCTGGTCCTGCTGCTGCGGGACGTCAGCCCGCAGGACCACGCCACCTGCATGCGGGTGCTGGCCACGGTAAAGGATACCCTGCGCGACCTGGCCCCCTGAGCCAGACCGCTGAGCCGGACAGTCGAACCAGACCGTCGGGCCAGACCGTCGGGCCAGACCGCCTGGCCAAACCGCCTGGCCGGAGCGGGGCACACCCGCCAGAGCGTCCGCCACATGGAAAACCGGGCCGCCGCGCGGCCCTGCCATTCCCCACCAACACGGGAGGAACACCATGCAGACCATCATCGAACGCACCCAACGCCTGCTGGAACTGCTGGGCCACGACGAAGAACCCTTCGGCGTGCACTACACCGACGAAAAGCCCGTGGACGGCTTTGGCCCCAAGCCCGGCGAAATCTTTACCCGCGACCGCGAGGCCGCCGGGCAGATCGACTGGCACAAGGCCTTCGCCAACGACTTTTCCTGCCTGCTCGGCAATGTCTGGCTGGCCCGCAAGAAGAAGCGGGCGGCGTGGATCAGCCACGAGGCGTGCGGCTGCATGGGCGGCGGTTTCTACTCCGGCCTGTACCGCCCGTACCTGGAAACCAACATCTGCTACGTGACCACGGGCATTCCCGGCACGCCCATGGAAGGCGAGCACTACCTGCCCGACCATCCGTCCATGCGCGCCTTCATGGACGACACCATGCCCCCGGAAGCCCCGGCCAAATACTGTGTGCTGAAGCCGCTGGGCCAGTTCGACGGCGGCGAAGAGCCGCTGGTGGTGGCCTTTTTCGTCCGACCGGAAGCGCTCAACGGCCTGTTCTCGCTGGCCTGCTACGCCACGGGCAACCACAATGCCGTGGTCTCGCCCTTCAGCGCAGGGTGCGGCGCCCTCATCGGCTGGCCGCTGGCCTGCCAGCAGCGCGGCGAGGAGCGCGCCGTGCTGGGCGGGTTCGACCTTTCGGCCCGCAAGTTCATGAAGACCGACGAAATGAGTTTTGCCGCCCCCCTGCCCATGTACCGCAAGATGCTGGACGCCATGGAGCATTCCGCGCTCACCCGCCATACCTGGCAGGGCGTGCGCAAGAAGGCGGCCAGGAGCATGCGGGCCTGGGGAGAGGGTACGGCGGACTGATCCGTTGTCTTCAGGGTGGCGCACGGACGGAAACGGATCCCTTGCCGTGCGCCGCCGGTCCTGCACCCCGGAAAATCATTCACCCCTGTCCGCGACATGGCACCATGACCTCAGGACACCATGGCGTTCCCCTTCCCGCCCCCTGCCGGTCATGCCCATCCGCCCGCATGGCCAAGGCAGAGCCAGCCGCATCCCCGCGAAAAGGCGCAGGAGCGGGGATTGACAGGGATGTCCCGGAGGCATATTCACGCTTCAAACAATGCTTGAATTTTGAATTTGAAACTATGTTGGCAAGCTGTGAAACGACAAGGGGGCGGGCAATGCGCGATCATGGTCGCATGAACGGACGGCAGGACCACCGCCAGTGCACCCCCCTGCCCGGCGAACCGGAGCAGCCCGGCAGGCAGGACCAGGGCACGCGCGAACGGCTGCTGGCCGCCGCGGCAGAGGTGTTTGCCGAGCACGGCTACAAGTCCGCCACGGTGCGCGAAATCTGTCGCCGGGCCGAGGCCAACGTGGCCGCCGTCAACTACCATTTCGGCGGCAAGGACAAGCTGTACGCCGCCATGCTGGACCACTACATGCGCACCTGCCAGGCCACCTTTCCGCTGGACGTGGGGGTGACCCCCGGCTCTCCGCCCAGGGAACGCCTGCACGCCTTCGTGCGCGGGCTGGTGCAGCGCATCCTGGGCGGCGGCGACGACCCGGTCAGCGAAGCGCACGGCAAGCTGGTGTCGCTGGAACTCATCGACCCCACACCGGCCTGCGGTGAACTGCTGCGCGAGCACATCGCCCCGGTCAACGATCTGCTGGCCGACATCCTGCGCGGGCTGCTGGGCCCGGCGGCAGACGACCCGGACGTGCTGCGCACCTGCCTGCTGGCCATTTTCGGGCATATTTCGTTCCACTACAGCGGCCGCGCCGCCATCGCCCATTTCTACGGGCACGAGGAACTGACCCCGGAGGCGCTGCACCGCATCGCCCAGGGGGTGACCCGCTTCACCCTGGGGGGCATCATGGCCATGTCCGGCACCGCCGCCTGCCATGCAACCGGGCCGCCCACGGCCTGACACGGGCAAGGGGCTTTCCCGAAGGACGCCATGCCGCCCGCGGGCCCGCGGCGGCCCCGGCGCATCACCCCGCGGGACGGCGCCCGCCCCGGCCAGTGACGCGCCACGGGGTTGACGACCATCTTGCCCCCATGTAGAACGCGACACTTCGATAGCTCGCTACCTAATAGCACACTACCGGGTTTCCGCCGTTCCCCGCCCGCACCGTCGCGACGCAGGCGGGCACGACCAGCCGAAATACCGACAGACACACCCAAACCGCTCCGCATGTCGGCGCACCGGTCGCATCCCGCGCCACGCCGAGGAGGAACCACCCCATGCAACACCGCTTTCCCACTCCGTCTCCCCGCGCCCGCGCCGGTGCAACCGCCATGGCGCGCCCCCTGCCCGCCCTGCACATGGGGCTGCTCGCCCTGGTTCTGGCCCTTTCGGCCGTACTGACCGGGTGCAAGGACGAATCCGCCGCGCCCAATGCCGCGCCCGCCCCGCTGGTGGTGGTGCAACAGGTGCAGCCGCGCGACCTGCCCCTGACCTACGAATACGTGGGCCAGACCGCCGGCTCGCGCGAGGTCGAGGTGCGTGCCCGCGTGGGCGGCATCCTGCTGCGCCGCGCCTACGCGGAAGGCCGCCCGGTGAAGAAGGGCGAGCTGATGTTCGAGATCGATCCCGAGCCGTTCAAGGCGGACCTGGATCAGGCGCTGGGCCAGCAGGCCCAGGCCGAGGCGCGCCTGCAAAGCGCCCAGAGCAACCGCGACCGCGTGCTGCCCCTGTACCGCGAGAACGCCGTCAGCCAGAAGGACCGCGACGACGCCGTGGCCGAGTTCGATTCGGCCAGGGCCGCGCTGGAAGAAGCGCGCGCCCGCGTGAAGACCGCGCGCATCAACCTTGGCTACACCCGCGTCGAGGCCCCCATCTCGGGCATGACCAGCAAGGAAACCCGCTCCGAGGGCAGCCTGGTCACCACCACCGCCGAGGGCAGCCTGCTGACCACCATCTCCAAGGTGGACCCGGTGTACGTGAACTTCTCCACCCCCAGCGTGGACCTGTTCCGGCTGCGCCGCATGCGCGAGGAAGGCAGGATCACCCTGCCCAAGAAGGGGTACGACGTGGTCGTGCGGCTCATCGACGGTTCCACCTACAAGCGCACCGGCACGGTGAACTTCATCGACCCGCTGGTGGACCCGCTGACCGGCACCATCCGCGTGCGCGCCGAATTCCCCAACCCCGAGGCGGAAGTGCTGCCCGGGCAGTTCGTGCGCGTGGTGATGAGCGGCGCCATCTACAACAACGCCCTGGCCATTCCCCAGCGCGCCGTGCTGCAAACCCAGCAGGGCCCCATGGTCTGGGTGATCGGCGAAGGCGACGTCGCCCAGCCGCGCCCCGTGGAAATCAGCCTGCCCATCGACAACCAGTACATCGTGGAAAAGGGTCTGACCCCCGGTGAACGCATCGTGGTCGAAGGCCTGCTGAAGGTGCGCCCCGGCCAGCCGGTGACCATCGGCCAGCCGCGAGAAGCCCAGCCCGGTCAGAATGGGCAGGCCCCCGCCGGAAACGCGACCAAGGCCGCAAACCAGGGTTCCTAGCCCGCGCCCTCAGCAGGATTTGCCATGATATCGCGTTTCTTCATCCACCGCCCCATCTTCGCGTGCGTGATCTCCATCGTGATCATGCTGGCGGGGTTCATGGCCATGCGTGCGCTGCCCATCGCGCAGTATCCGGAAATCGTTCCGCCGCAGGTCATCGTCTCCGCCACGTATCCCGGCGCCAGCCCCGAGGTCATCGCGGCCACGGTGGCCTCGCCGCTGGAACAGCAGATCAACGGCGTTGACGGCATGCTGTACATGAACTCGGTCAGCGCCGGTAACGGCCAGATGACCATTTCCGTGTCCTTCGCCGTGGGCACCGACCCCGACCAGGCCACCATCAACGTCAACAACCGCGTGCAGGCCGCCACCGCCTCGCTGCCGGAAGAAGTGCGCCGCCAGGGCGTCACCGTGACCAAGCGGTCACCCTCGATCCTGCAGGTGGTGAACACCTTCTCGCCCGACGGGCGCTACGATTCGGTCTACATCAGCAACTACGTCCTGGTGAACGTGGTGGACGAACTCAAGCGCCTTCCGGGCGTGGGCGACGCCTCCATCTTCGGCGCCAAGGACTATTCCATGCGCATCTGGCTGCACCCGGACAAGCTGGCCCAGCTCAAGCTGACCCCCGGCGACGTGGCGCAGGCCATCCGCGAGCAGAACGCCCAGTTCGCGGCGGGGCGCATCGGGCAGGAACCGTCCAGCAGCCCGCTGGAACTGAACTACCTGGTCACCACCAAGGGCCGCCTGACCACCCCCGAGGAATTCGAAAACATCATCCTGCGGGCGGAGTCGGACGGCTCCACCCTGCTGCTCAAGCACGTGGCCCGCGTGGAACTGGGCGCCAAGGACTACGACGTCCGCACCCAGCTCAACGGCAAGCCCACCGTGGCTGTCGGCGTATTCCTGACGCCCGGCGCCAACGCGCTGGAAACGGCAGACCGCGTGGCCGCCAAGATGCAGGAGCTGTCGCAGCGCTTCCCCGACGGCATCAGCTTCTCCATCCCCTACGACACCACCAAGTTCGTGCGCATTTCCATCAACGAGGTGGTGCACACCCTGGTGGAAGCCATGGTGCTGGTGTTCCTGGTGGTGTTCCTGTTCCTGCAGAACTGGCGGGCCACGCTCATTCCCTGCCTTGCGGTGCCGGTGTCCATCGTGGGCACCTTCGCGGGCATGTACGCGCTGGGCTTCTCCATCAACACGCTGACCCTGTTCGGCCTGGTGCTGGCCATCGGCATCGTGGTGGACGACGCCATCGTGGTGCTGGAAAACGTGGAACGCATCATGTCCTCCGAGCGGCTGACGCCGCGCAAGGCCACCATCAAGGCCATGGAGGAAGTGACCGGGCCGGTCATCGCCATCGTGCTGGTGCTGTGCTCGGTGTTCGTTCCCGTGGCCTTCATGGGCGGCCTTGCCGGGCAGATGTACAAGCAGTTCGCCATCACCATCGCGGTGTCGGTGGTCATCTCCGGCCTGGTGGCCCTGACGCTGACGCCCGCCCTGTGCGCGCTGATGCTGAAGCCCGGCCATCATGAGCCGCCCGCGTTCTTCCGCTGGTTCAACACCTGGTTCGAACGCGTCACCCACCGCTACACCGGCGGGGTGGCCTTCCTCATCCGCCGCGCGGGCCTTGCCCTGGTGCTGTTCGCCTGCCTGGGCGGCGCCACCTGGCATCTCTTCCAGGTGGTGCCCGGCGGCCTTGCCCCGGACGAAGACCAGGGCTACATCATCGGCCTGTCCATCCTGCCCGACGGCGCCAGCCTGCAACGCACCCGCGTGGTGGCCGACCTGATCGACAAGAGCCACATGGAAGACCCCCGCGTGGCCAACCTGATCACCCTGACCGGCTACGACCTGCTGTCCGGGGTGCCCAAGCCCAACTTCGTCACCTCGTTCGTGCCGCTGAAGCCGTGGGACGAGCGCAAGGGCGCGGGACAGTCGTCGTTCGACTACGCCCGCAAGGTGTTCGGCGTGGGCATGGGCGTGCCCGAAGGCATCGTGCTGGCCTTCAACCCGCCGCCCATCTCGGGCATGAGCAACACCGGCGGCTTCGAACTGTACGTGCAGAACCGCGGCGAAGGCGACAGCAAGGCCCTGGCCGCCATGGTCGGCAAGCTCATCGCCGCCGCCGCCAAGCGGCCGGAACTGGCGGGCGTGCAGACCACCTTCAGCGCCAACGCGCCGCAACTGTTCATCAACCTGGACCGCAACAAGGCGAAAGCCCTGGGCGTGCCGGTGAACACCATCTTCGACACCATGCAGGCCACATTCGGCGCCAGCTACATCAACGACTTCAACAAGTTCGGACGCACCTTCAAGGTGCAGTTGCAGTCGGAGGCCGACTTCCGCGCCCGCCCGTCGGACGTGGCCAACGTGTTCGTGCGCGCGAACTCCGGCGAGATGATTCCCCTCACCTCGCTGGTGGACGTGCAGGAAGTGACCGGCCCCGAAGTGGTGGAACGCTTCAACGTGTTCCCTGCCGCCAAGGTGGTGGGCGGCCCCGCCGCCGGGTACAGCTCTGGCCAGGCCATCGCGGCCGTCGAACAGGTGGCGGCGGAGGTCATGACCCCGGAATACACCCTGGCCTGGTCCGGTTCCGCCTATCAGGAAAAGCAGACCGGCGGCTCCTCTTCGCTGGTGTTCGTGCTGGGTCTGGTCATGGTCTTCCTGATCCTGGCGGCGCAGTACGAAAAGTGGTCGCTGCCGCTGGCGGTCATCATGGCCGTGCCGTTCGCCCTGTTCGGCGCCATCACCGCGGTGTGGCTGCGCGACCTTGCCAACGACGTGTACCTGCAGATCTCGCTGGTCACGCTCATCGGCCTTGCGGCCAAGAACGCCATCCTCATCGTGGAATTCGCGGTGATCAAGCGGCACGAGGGGCTTTCGCTGGTGGAATCGGCCATCGAGGCCGCCCGCCTGCGCTTCCGGCCCATCATCATGACCTCGCTGGCCTTCGTGCTGGGCTGCGTGCCGCTGGCCATCAGCACCGGCGCCGGCGCGGCCAGCCGTCACTCCATCGGCACCGGCGTCATCGGCGGGATGCTGGCGGCGACCTTCATCGCCACCTTCTTCATCCCCATGTTCTACCGGCTGATCATGGGCGTGAGCGAACGCATGCGCGGCACCGAGGCCATGCGCACCATGGCCGTGGGCAAGTACTGCGAGGAAGAACGCCACTCGGCCTTCGAAAACCTGCCGCCGGACGGCGAGGCAGGAGCGGGTGACGACGCCTGCAACAAGGAGAAGCGCCATGACTAGCCTTCAGGTCTTCGCATATACCCGGACGCGGCGGACCACGCCCCCGCTGCTGGTGAAAACGCTGGCGAGGACGCTGGCGGCGGTTCTGCTGGCTACCACGCTGGCCGGATGCTCCTTCGGCCCCGACCACGCCCGGCCCGCCATGGATATGCCCGACGCCTGGCGCGCGGGCACGGCCGACGCGGGCACCGTGCAGGACGGCTGGTGGAAGGGCTTCGACGACCCGGCACTGGATGCCCTGGTCACCGCCGCGCTGGACCACAACCGCGACCTGGCCAAAGCCATCGCCAACGTGGACGAGGCCCGCGCCCAGCTGGGCCTTGCCCGGGCCAACCAGATGCCCCGGCTGGACGCGCAGGGCGCATCGCAACGCGAGCGCTATTCGCTGAACAGCTTCAACTCGTTCGATGAATCCACCCGCGTGCAGGATCTGCACAACGCGGGCGGCACCCTGTCGTACGAAGTGGACCTGTGGGGCCGCTACCGGCGCGCCAGCGAGGCGGCACGGGCCGACCTGCTGTCCACCGTGGCCGCGCGCGACACCGTGCGCCTGTCCCTGGTCTCCGAGGTGGCGCGCACCTACTTCGACCTGCGCGCCTACGACCAGCAGCTCCAGATCGCCCGCAACACGCTGGCCTCGCGCGAATCCACGCAGGAACTGCGCAAGGTGCGCCACGAACTGGGCCTGACCAGCGAACTGGACTACCGCCAGGCCGAGGCGGAGGCCGCGTCCGCCCGGTCCAGCGTGCATTCGCTGGAAAACAGCGTATCCGCCACGGAAACGGCGCTGGCCGTGCTGACCGGCAGAAGCCCGCGCGACATCGTGGACGGAACCGTGCAACGCGGCCTGGCCGTGGACGCCGCACCCGTGCCCCCCAGCGTGCCCGCCGGGCTGCCTTCGGCCCTGCTGGAACGCCGCCCGGACCTGGTGCAGGCGGAACAACAACTGGCCGCCGCCAGCGCGCGCATCGGCGTGGCCAAGGCAGCCTACTTCCCGTCCATCTCGCTTACCGGCCTGCTGGGCTATGAAAGCAGCGACCTGACCCAGCTGTTTACCGGCCCGTCGGGTACGTGGCGGTATGCGGGCAGCGTGACCATGCCCATCTTCGACTTTGGCCGGATCAAGGCCGGGGTGGAAGCGGCGGAAGCGCGCCAGCGCGCCGCGCTGGCCGGATACGAAAAGGCCGTGCAGGATGCCTTCCGCGAGGCGCAGAACGCCCTTGTGGCCAACCGCAAGGCCCGCGAGGTGGTGGACGCGCAGACCACGCAGGTGGAAGCGCTGCGCCGCTCGCTACGCCTGGCCAAACTGCGCTACGACAACGGCTATTCCAGCTATCTCGAGGTGCTGGACGCCGAACGCAGCCTGTTCCAGGCCGAGGTTTCGCTGGCATCCGCCCGGCGCGACCAGCTGACGGCGGTGGTGGACGTGTACCGTGCCCTGGGCGGCGGCTGGGGTGGCATTGCCCGGCAGTCTGAAGAAGCTCCCAACGCCACGGCTCAGGCCGAAAAGCCGGTGGCGGCCGCGCAATGAGCGACTGCCGTCGTTGCCGTGTCGACCGTGCCGAGCGCCATGGCGCGCACGGCTTCGGTCACACCGTAAAGGAACTGGCCCGCGCCTGGCGGGCCGAGTTCGACCGGCGCTTTCGCCCCATGGGCCTCTCCGACACCAGCTGGGTTGTCATCTGGCTGCTGTCCGAACACGGCACGCTGCCGCAGGGCCGCGTGGCCGAACTGCTGGGCGTGGAAGGCCCCACCCTGGTGCGCCTGCTGGACCGCATGGAAAAGGAAGGCTGGGTGCGCCGCCAGCCGTCGGATACGGACCGCCGGGTGAAACTGGTGGCCCTGACCGACCAGGCCCGGCCAGTCTACGACGCCATGCTGGACATCGGCTTTGCCCTGCGGGACGAGTTGCTGCACGACATCCCCGAGGAGCATCTGACCATCGCCCACGCAGTAATGCTGCGTCTGCTGGACAAGCTGAATGCCCTGAATGGGGGCGAAGCGGAATGCGAACCCTGTCGCCCCGACACCACAGACTGACCAAAGGCTCCCGGTAAGGGGCACGACTATCTCCCGAAACTGCAATGGCCCGGTTTTCCATGGTAGAAACCGGGCCATTCCCTTGCTGTACAGGATGCGTGTGCGAATGCTAATGCCCAGCCACCGACAGACGGTTCTCATGAAGGCAACGCCTTGATTCGCAAGCCGTTGCGTGGATATCGCGTACAGTTCCTGGAGACGTTGTCATGGGCGAACGCCTTCCCTACATTGATTTTTTAAAAGTTGTCGCGTGCATAGCCGTCATAAACCTGCATTGCACATCGCCGTGGGTTACGAATTTCCTCGGCACCCCCCTCTGGTTCATCGCGATGCTGGATGCAATATTCACACACCTTGCCGTACCGATGTTCTTCATGCTTGCAGGCGCCGTGATACCGCAACGCACTATCGTCCTTCGTGAGCACTACAAAAAAGTTCTTATCAGGTATATTCTCCCAACAATTGCATGCCTTGTTTTTTACAAAATCCTTGGTGTAGTTCTGCTCGGCCATACGACATTTTTTGAAGGTGTGTTTTACAGCATTGAACGAAACCCAGGGTTTCACCTGTGGTTCATGTGGGTATACATAGGATATATGCTCGTCATGCCTGCACTTGCCGCCATTGCAAAGGATGATGGCGCACGCACCGTGTTTTTCTATGTCGGATTCATCTACACGTTCATCGTGCCTCTGCTTTCCAGTGCCTTCGAAATTCGTTTTCCTGTCACAAATGTCTTGTTTACGGTCTACGGATTTTATTTCATTGCTGGGAACCATCTTGCTGTAATGAAGAAGCAATTCGACCCCAAATTGCTCCTCAAGATTCTGGCCGCCATGTCCGTCATAACATATGCCTTCGCCACGTTATCATCGCATGGCGACACAACCTATACCGCAAAATTCCTTACTGCGAATTCCATGCTCATATTCATAAATACATCATTGGTATTTTTAATCTTCAAATCGCACATCACATCGTATAATACCATCATATCATTTCTCTCAAAACATACATTCAACATATACCTCCTGCATATAGATTTCTTTCTGAAACCATTTTCGTTTCTGGCCTTCCCCATGGTCAACATGAAAGGACTTCTCGGAAGCATTTTCTTTACCACGCCAGTGACATTCATACTCTGCCTGGCCACAAGCTGCACGCTTGTCGCGGCAAAGACACTGCTGCACCGCAAATTTTTCAGGAAAGACATGGCGTGAAGACAGACATGCACGCTCACGAGCACACCAACACAGCCGTGACGGCGTAACGGAGCAGAGAATACGCGGGGCACGCCAGCCCGCACCTCTCCTGCACAGACAATGACGAACAGGACGGCCCGGCATTTCCCATGGGAAATGCCGGGCCGTCCTGTTCGTCATGCACGCTTGCGGGCAACGGGGCCTGGTCCGCCGCCCCTCCACATGCCGTAAAGCTCCGGCGCGGCCCGAGATCCCCTTATCTGGGCAGTCCGCCCAGCACGCCGCCGACCATGGCGACGGTCGCACCCACCACGCAGACGATGGCCACGGCCCTGGCCTTGGGATCACCGGCCTTGTGGCGTCTCCACGCCACGAACGCCTGGTACCACAGCCACGCGCCAAGCACGGTCAGGATCATGGGGATGACCGACATGGGGCCTCCTTTGGAACCCTCTGTTCCAGGCTCTGCGGGTGCGGTCCGGATGCAATCCGGGCGCGGTCGGCAAACCTGCGTTCAGGTGCCTGACGTCGGGCGGTGCGCCCGCATGGTATGGTGTGCACAGCGACGAAGGTCTGCCGGGCCAACCTCGACGTCCGGGCGATTTGCCCTTCCGCCGGGCCGATGTCACCGCCGGGACAATCTCCAGATTATTTGCCCGCTGGCTCGGCGGATGCTTCCCCCGCCTGTCCCGCTGCCTGCGCCACGGCTGGCGTGGCCGAAACCGCAGCCGACCCGGGTCCGGCGCCTCCCGCCCCCCCGGCACCTTCAGTCCAGCCGCCTCCCAGGGATTTGTACAGCGCCACCAGATACAGCAGCACGCCGGAACGGCTGCGCGCCAGGGCCTCTTCCACTTCCAGCTGGCGGCGTTCCGCATCCAGCACGGTCAGCAGGTCGTCCACGCCTTCCGCGTAGCGCACCTTGGCCAGCCGGGTTGCCTCGGCCTGCGCTTGCAGCGAACGGGTCAGCCGTTCGCGCTCCACAAAGGATTCGGCATAGCGGGACAGCGAGGTTTCCACCTCTTCGAAGGCAACCAGCACGGTCTTGCGCCAGCGCTCCAGAGTGGCCTCGCGCCGGGCTTCCAGCGCGGCAACGGCGGCGCGGGTGCGCCCCCCCTCGAAGATGGCCCAGCGCACGCCGGGCATGATGCTCCAGGCGCGACTATCGTCGCGGAACAGGTCGGAAAAATGGATGCTGTTCAGCCCGTACGAGCCGGTGAGCGAAAACTTGGGGAACAGATCCGCCTCGCGCTGGCCGATGTCCGCCGTGGCCGCGTGCAGTTCATGCTCCACCCGGCGGATGTCCGGGCGGCGCAGCAACAGGTCCGAGGGCAGGCCCACGGGCACAAGGTCGGGCACGGCGGGCAATGGCGCGCGCGGGGCCAGCCGGTCGCGCAGGGCCGCCGGAGCCTGTCCGCACAGCACGCCCAGCCGGTTGATGGAGCCGTCCATGGCCGCGCGCAGCGGGGGGCACCAGGGCCTCGGTGCGCTGCAACTGGGCCTCGGCCTGCAGCACGTTCATGTCGCTGGCCACGCCCACGTCGCGGCGCAGCCGCACCAGTTCCAGGGTATGGCGCTGGGCTTCGGCGTTGCGTTCGGCCACGTCCAGCCGGGCCTGCGCGCCGCGCAGTTCCACGTAGGCGCGGGCCGTTTCCGCCGCCACCGAAAGCAGCACGTCGGACAAACCGGCCTCCGCCGCCTGTTGCCGGGCGCGGGCCGCTTCCACGCCGCGCCGGGCGCCGCCGAAGATGTCGATTTCCCAGCGCGCGTCGAACCCGGCCTGATACAGGTCGCTTTCCACCGGCATGTGGGCCATTTCCAGCGATTGCCCGGTAAGGGTGTTGGTGCTCACCCGGCTGCGCTCGAAGCTGCCGCCCGCCGCCGCCTCGGGCAGCAGCGCGCCACGGGCCACGCCCACCACGGCGCGGGCCTCGCGCAGGTTGGCGGCGGCGATGAGGGCGTCGTTGTTGTGCCCCACGGCCATGGCCACCAGTTCCGACAGCAGCGGATCACCCATGCGCTCCCACCACTGCCCGTCCGGGGTGGCGGCGCTTACGGCGGCGCGGGGTGCATCCGAATCTTTGGGCGCGGTGCCGTTCTTGTCTGCGCTCCCGGAAACCTTGAGGGCAATTTCAAGGCGGGTCGTGGCCGCGCTCCATTCCGTGGGCGCGGCGGGCGGAGCGGGGCGGTCGTAGTCCGGCCCCACGGCGCAGCCCGCCAGAGCCAGGATCAGCAACACGGGCAGCACGGGCAGCACGGGCCGCGCGAGCACGCCAGGCAGGGCGGCGAAAGGGAGGGGCTGCGCCGGCGTCGGAATCATCTTCCGAAAATGACGGGGGCGTCGCGCCGGTACGTGGTGCGTGTTCATGGCTTCTCCTGCGGCAATGGCGCCCCCGGCAATGTGGCGGCCACCTGCCGCAGCCCGCCGGTGACGAAGGACAGGGTGTGCGCGGTGAGCAATTCCAGCCCGTCCGCCGAAAGGACGAGGTCGGGGAACACCCGGCGGAAAATTTCGCGGTTCAGGTACTGGCTGAGGCACAAGGAAATGATGTTCATGCACGAAAGCTGGACGGACGGATGGCTGTCCGGGCGGCCCAGCAGTTCGGCCACCGCGCCGCGCAGGAACATGGACTTGGGCGCTATCTCGGCGCGCACCAGTTCGTCCAGAAAGGGAGTGGGACGCATCATTTCCTGGGTCATCAGCTTGAGCTGCCAGGCGGATGGGTCCGTCGTGAGCAGATTGGACAACAGGTCGCGGATGATGATGCCCACCCGCTCCGCCGGGGGCGTGCCCGGCGGCAGCGCGACCCGAATGTCCTCGGCGGTGAGAAAGCGGCGGTGCGCCTCGTGCAGGGCGGCGGCATACAGCTTGTCCTTGCCGCCGAAATGGTAGTTGATGGCCGCGGGGTTGGCCCCGGCCCGCTCGCAGATTTCCTTGCCGGTGGCCCGGTCGTAGCCGTGCTCGGCAAAGACCATGCCTGCCGCCTCCAGCAGGCGCTGGCGGGTGGATTCGCGGCCCTGCTCGCGGCTGCCGGTCTGGTCGGCGTTCCGGCTGGCGTTCTGATCGGGCGACTTCTTCATGCACATGCTATAGGATGGGCATGGGGCTGGTGTCAAATTCAAAATTTAAATTTGAATTTGACTTTTCCCGATTGCCCCACTAGGCTGGTTCCATCACACGGAACCTGCACCACGCGAACCACGCGTGCCCCCTCCACGTTTCCACGGAGCAGCGCATGAAGAAACGCATACTCGTCCTCGCCATGCTGGCGCTGTGCATGGTCGGCGGCGTGCTGGCCTGGCGGGCCCTGCGCCCCGTGCCCGACCCAGGCCCGGTGGTGCTGTATGGCAACGTGGACCTGCGCCAGGTTTCCCTGGCCTTCAAGGACGCCGAACGGGTGGCCCGCGTGCTGGCCCGCGAAGGCGACCGGCTGGCCCCCGGCGCGCTGGTGGCCGTGCTGGAAACGGACCGCCTGGACCGCGAAATCACCCGCGCCAGGGCCCGCGTGGCCGCGCAGGCCGCCGCCCTGGCCCGGCTGGAGAACGGTTCGCGCCCGCAGGAAAAGCGCCGCGCCCGCGCCGATGCCGACGCCGCCGCCGTGGAACTGGACAACGCCCGGCGCACCTATGACCGGCTGCGCGCCCTTTCGGGCACCGGGGCCGCGCGCGAACAGGACGTGGACGACGCCCGGGCCGCACACGACAGGGCCGCCGCCCGCCTGCGCGTGGCCCAGGCCCAACTGGCCCTGGTGGAGGAAGGCCCCCGGCGCGAGGACATCGAAGAAGCCCGCGCCGCGCTGGCCGCCCAGCGGGCCGACCTGGCCGTGCTGGAGCAGCGCCGCTCCGACAGTGAACTGCGTGCCCCGTCATCCGGCGTGGTGCGCGCGCGCCTGCTGGAACCCGGCGACATGGCATCTGCCCAGCGCCCGGTGTGCACCGTGGCCATCACCGACCCCAAGTGGGTGCGCGCCTACCTGACGGAAACCCAGCTTGGCCGGGTGCGCGAAGGCATGCCCGCCGAGGTGACCATCGATGCCCGCCCCGGACATCCGCTGGAGGGTTGGCTGGGGTTCATCTCACCCACGGCGGAATTCACCCCCCGCAACGTGGAAACGCCGGAGTTGCGCACCTCGCTGGTGTACGAGGCCCGCGTGTTCGTGCACGATCCCGGCGATGTGCTGCGCCTGGGCATGCCCGCCACGGTCACCCTGCGCGAGGGCCATGTGGTGCCCGTGCAGACCGCCGGTCAGGGAGACGCCCGGACGGATGCCCCGCCCCGGGCGCAACGGGGAAACACCGTGAACGGGACCGCACCCGCCGCCCCAGCTGACCGGGCCGGAGCCGCGCAATGACAGCCCCCTCGCCCGTGTTTGCCGCACGCGGGCTGTGCCGGACCTTTCCCGCCCCGGGCAACAAGGCTTCGGTCGTCCGGGCCGTGGACGGGGTGACCCTGGACCTCGCTCCCGGCACCATCAACGGCCTGCTGGGGCCGGACGGCGCGGGCAAGACCACCCTGCTGCGCCTGGCCGCCGGACTGCTGCTGCCCGACGCGGGCAGCCTGACCGTGCTTGGCCACGACACCGTGACCCAGGCGCAGGCCGTGCAGTCGGCCATCGGGTACATGCCCCAGCGCTTCGGCCTGTACGAAGACCTTTCCGTGGCCGAAAACCTGTCCCTGTACGCCGACCTGCACGGGGTATCCGCCGCGCAAAAGGCCGAGCGCTGGCCCGCGCTGATGCGCATGACCGGCCTTGCGCCGTTCCTCGACCGGCTGGCCGGGCGGCTTTCCGGCGGCATGAAGCAGAAGCTGGGGCTGGCCTGCACCCTGGTACGCTCGCCCCGGCTGCTGCTGCTGGACGAGCCCACCGTGGGCGTGGACCCGCTGTCCCGACGCGAACTGTGGAATATCGTGTTCTCGCTGGTGCGCGAACACGGCATCACCGTGCTGGTCAGCACCGCGTATCTGGACGAGGCGGAACACTGCGACCGGGTGGCCATCATGCACCACGGGCGGCTGGTGGGCGACGGCGCCCCCGGCGACTTCACCCGGCCACTCGTGGGCCGGACGTGGTTCGTCACCCCCGTCATGCGCGCCCGCGCGGCCCAGACCCTGCTGTCCGCGGCCCCCGGCGTGACCGATGCCGTGCTGCACGCGGGCGGGGTGCGTTTGCTGACGGACACCCCGCAGGCGGCACAGGCGCTGGTGGAGAGCGGACTGCTGACGGAACGGGCATCCATGACGGGTGCCGACCTGATGCAAAGCGGCGGGCCGACAGGCTCCGCGCAACGCGTGCCCGGTACGATCCGCGCCATCGGCGTCCTGCACCCCCGCACCCCCGCCTTCGAGGACGGCTTTCTGGCCCTGTTCGCCACCCTGCCGCACGAACCAGGCCCACAAGATGGCGCGGCGGACGAGGAACATGCCGCGCCCGCCGCAGCGCCAGCCAATGCCTTGGCCACGCCCCCGCCCGAAACCCATCAGGGCATGCCCCATCCGGCCCCCGCACCCGCGTCCACTGCGCCCGACGCGCCCGATATTTCGCACGCCCCGCCCGACGCCCCCGACGTTCCGGACGCTCCGCCCGTGATCGAGGTACGCGGCCTGGAACGCCGCTTCGGCACGTTCATGGCCGTGAAGGGGGCCAGCTTCGACGTGCGGCGCGGCGAAATCTTCGGCCTGCTGGGGCCCAACGGCGCGGGCAAGTCCACCATCTTCCGCATGCTCTGCGGCCTGCTGCCGCCCACGGGCGGCAACCTGCGCGTGGCCGGGGTGGATCTGCGCCGCGCACCCGCCGCCGCCCGCCGCCGGGTGGGCTACGTGGCCCAGAAATTCTCGCTGTACAGCCAGCTTTCGGTGCTAGAAAACCTGCGCTTCTTCGCCAGCGCCTACGGCCTGTCCGGCGCGGCGCGCGATGCCCGCATGGCCTGGGCCCTGCGCGACCTCGACCTGACCGACGTGGCCGATGCCCAGAGCGGAGACCTTTCGCTGGGGTACCGCCAGCGGCTGGCCATGGCCTGCGCCCTGATGCACGAGCCGGACATCCTGTTCCTGGACGAGGCGACCTCGGGCGTGGACCCGCTGGCCCGGCGCGAATTCTGGCGGCGCATCACCGCGCTGGCGGAATCCGGCGTCACGGTCATCGTCACCACCCATTTCCTGGACGAGGCGGAATACTGCGACCGCATGGCCATTCTGGTGGGCGGCGAGGTGCTGGCCCTGGGCACCCCGGCGGAAATCCGGGCCATGGCGCCAGCGGCGGACGAAGAAAAGGGCGGGCCGCGCGAAGAGGTCCAGACAGGCGACGGCCCGCAGGGTGCGCCGGTTCACGCCTCCGCCCCTGCCACCATAGAGCGGGCCTTCATCGCGCTGGCGGAACGGCACAGGGCCAACGCACCGACGACGCCGGGCACGACCGATCTGACTGGCACGACCGATCAGACTGGCACGACCGATCAGACTGGCGATACTGGCCCGTCCTCCGCCCCCGGCACGCGTCCCCTCTCCGGCGCCCCGGACTCCGGCTCCCCCCTGCCCGCCGGACAAGCGCAGGACATCCGCCCCACCGCCCTGCGCGGGTTGCTGCTGCGCATGCGCGGCCTGCTGCGCAAGGAGTGGCTGCAAGTGGTGCGCGACCCCAGCGCCATCGCCATCGCGCTGGTCATGCCGGTGGTGCTGCTGTTCCTGTTCGGCTACGGCATCAGTCTGGACGCCCGCGACGTGCCCGTGGCCATCGTGGCCGACGACCTGGGGCCGGAGGCCATGGAATTCGCCGCGCGGCTGCTGCTGGCCGATACCTTCCGCCCGCGCGTGGTCACCGACATGCGCCGGGCAGAACAGGATCTGCGCGCCGGGCGGGTGGACGCCATCGTGCATCTGCAATCGGACTTCGCCCGCCGCCTGTCGGATGCGACTGGCGGGGGCGCGGGCGGCACGGCACGCCCGGACGGCGGTCCCCCGGCAGGGGACGCAGGCACCGTGCCGGTGCAACTCATCGTCAACGGGGTGGACCCCAACAATGCCCGCACCGTGTCCGGCTATGTCACCAGCGTGTGGCAAGGCTGGCTGTCCGGGCGGGTGGCCGCCGCAGGGCAGGTTCCGGCGGTACGCCTGGCCACGCGCATGTGGTTCAACCCCACGTCGGACAGCCGCCACTTTCTGGTGCCGGGGCTGATGGTGCTGATCATGACCCTGACCGGCGCCCTGCTGACCGCCATGGTCATGGCCCGCGAGTGGGAGCGCGGCACCATGGAGGCCCTGCTGGTAACCCCGGTGCGCATGGGCGAACTGCTGACCGGCAAGCTGCTGCCCTATTTCGTGCTGGGCATGGGGGGCATGGTGCTGACCGTGATCATGGCCCTGTACCTGTTCGGGGTGCCCCTGCGCGGCTCGCTGGCGGTGCTGGCCGGGGCCTCGTCACTGTTCCTCACGGCGGCGCTGGGCATGGGGTTGTTCATCTCGGTGCTGGCCCGCAACCAGTTCATCGCCGGGCAGGCCGCGCTGCTGGCCACCTTTCTGCCCGCGCTGTTCCTGTCCGGGTTCATTTTCGACCTGGAAAGCACCCCCGCATTCGTGCAGGCCGTGTCGTACATCATCGCCGCGCGCTACTTCGCCACCCTGCTGAAAACCATCTTTCTGGCGGGAGAGGTGTGGGAGGTCATCGTGCCCAACGCGCTGGCCCTGGCCGCGCTGGCCTTCTTCTTTCTTACCGTGGCCAGGCTGCGGTGTCGCAAACGGCTGGACTAGGGGCACGCTATGCACGACCGCACAGACGCATCTCCTTTCTCCCGAGTATCCGCACCTGCGCCCTCTCCTCTCAGGGGCCCGCTGGCCCTGCTGCATCGCCTGCTGGCGCTCGTCGCCAAGGAATTCCTGACCCTGCTGAAGGACCCCAAGAGCCGCACGGTGGTCATCCTGCCGCCACTGCTCCAGACCATCATCTTCGGGTACGCCGCCACCTTCGATCTGGTGGACGTGCCCTGCGCCATCTACGACGAGGACCACAGCGCCGCCTCGCACGAACTTGCCGCACGGGTGTCCGGGTCGCCCACCTTCCGGGTGGTGGAATACCTGCACCGCGATGCCGACATGGCCCGGCTGCTCGACGCCGGAAAAGTACGGCTGGTGCTGCGCATCGGACAAGGCTTCGAGCGCGCCCTGACCCTGCGCGGCGGAGTGGGGCAACCGACCACTGCGGATACGGACGGCCGCAATGCCCCCAGCGTATCCCCCGCGCCCTCGCAGGCCGTCATCCAGGCCATCGCCGACGGGCGCAATTCCAATACCGCCGGGCTTGCCCTCAATTACATGGCCTCCATCGTGGACGACTTCGGCGCGCGGTACGTGGCCGCCCACGGGGGGCAGTCCCGCCCCTCCGTGCTGCTGACGCGGGCGTGGCACAACCCCAACCTGCTCAGCCGGTGGTTTTTCGTGCCGGGCATCGTGGTCATGGTGACCATGGTGGTCACGCTGATCATCACCGCCCTGTCCGTGGCCCGCGAGCGAGAGCAGGGCACCTTCGACCAGATGCTGGTCACCCCCTACCGCCCCACGGAACTGCTGATCGGCAAGGCCGCCCCCGGCTTTCTGGTGGGACTGTTCGAGGCCTCGCTCATCGTGGCCATGGCGGTGTTCTGGTTCGGCGTACCGCTGCGCGGCAGCCTGCTGACCCTGTACGCAGGGCTGGTGCTGTTCCTGTTTTCGGTGGTGGGCATCGGCCTGATGATCTCGTCCCTGTCCGTGACCATGCAGCAGGGTCTGCTGGGCATGTTCCTGTTCACCATGCCCGCCGCCATCCTGTCCGGGTTTGCAACGCCCATCGCCAACATGGCCGAACCGGTGCAGTGGCTGACCCTGGTGAACCCCATGCGCTACGTGCTCATCGTTGTGCGCGGCGTATTTCTGGAAGGGGCGGACCTGAACCTGCTGGCCCCGCAGTTGTGGCCGCTGGCGCTCATCGGGGCGGTATGCATGGTCGCCGCAGGGTGGCTGTTCCGGCATCGCATCCAGTAGCACCATGGGCAGAATTGCGGTTTTTGTATAAAAGAACCCCATCTTCCCCGCCCACAGCGGAATCAACGCTACAATTGTGTCTGTTCCCTCTTTTTTGTCACCGGGTCAGCCCTCCGCAAACCAGCCGACGCGCCCTCCCACCCCCATTTCATTGAATGACGCGCCCTGCGCCATACTCTGCGTCACCCGTATCTCTCCGCTCCTTCAAAAACCCGTTCCCAGCTATGTGCGATGCGCAGTGAAGCCTGCCCCCGCAACGGCCTGCCTCCGCGCGCGCAGCGCCCGACTCCCCCCCCTGCTCCTGCGCCAAGCCACTACGCTTTATTCGATTTTTACAATTATGGAGTTTAATTCTGTGTTTTTTGCTCAGTTTTTGTAAAAATACAGAAAAATACCGTCGCTCTTTTCAGACATGCTTTCGCTAACCTCGATAATTTCAACACTTTTCACGCTTGGACCAGAGATTGCTCATACGGTTCCACATCATCACCGCACCCTTCGAAAGGGGTTTTCGATCAAAGGGGTCGAAGGAGGAACCAATGATCACCGTATCGCCCACGGGCAAACGCTCCCTGCTGTCTCTGGCCATCGGGTGCACCGTGCTGGGTCTGGCCGCGCTCGCACCGCTGCCCGCCCATGCCGAGGACGCGCCGCAGTTCCTGTCGCAGTCCGACGCCAACACGCTCTGGACGCTGATCGCCGCCATCCTGGTCATGTTCATGCAGGCTGGCTTCGCGTTTGTCGAAGCGGGCCTGACCCGCGCCAAGAACGCGGGCAACATCATCATGAAGAACTTTCTGGACTTCGCCGCCGGAGCCCCGATCTTCTTCCTGGTCGGCTTCGGGCTGATGTTCGGCAAGTCCGTCAGCGGCTTCATCGGCAGCTCGGACTTCGCGCTGCTGTCGTTCGACTCCACCACGCCTGAAGGCATGTGGGCGCTGACCTTCTGGTTCTTCCAGGCCGTGTTCGCCGCCACCGCCGCCACCATCGTGTCCGGCGCCATCGCCGAGCGCACCAAGTTCGGCGCGTACATCATCATGAGCATGGTGGTGACGGGCCTGATCTACCCGGTCACCGGGCACTGGGCCTGGGGCAACCTGTTCGGCAACGAAGGCGGCTGGCTGGCTGCCATGGGCTTTACCGACTTCGCCGGGTCCACCGTGGTCCACTCGGTGGGCGGCTGGGTGGCCCTTGCGGGCGCCATCGTGGTCGGTCCGCGCCTTGGCAAGTACTCTTCCGACGGCAAGGCCCGCTCCATCCAGGGCCACAGCCTGCCCCTGGCCGCCCTTGGCGTGTTCATCCTGTGGTTCGGCTGGTTCGGGTTCAACCCCGGTTCCACCACCGCCGCCAACGGCACCATCGGCTACATCGCGGCCAACACCTGCCTCGCGGCCTGCACCGGCATGCTGGGCGCCATGATCACCATCTGGCTGAAGTACGGCAAGCCCGACGTCTCCATGAGCATGAACGGCTGCCTCGCGGGCCTGGTGGCCATCACCGCCGGTTGTTTCGAAGTGTCGCCCATCGGCTCGCTGATCATCGGCTTCGGCGCTGGCGTGCTGGTGGTGCTGTCCGTCCTGTTCATCGACCAGGTGCTGAAGATCGACGATCCCGTGGGCGCCATTTCGGTCCACGGCGTGTGCGGCGCGTACGGCACGCTGATGGTGGGCCTGTTCGCCGCTCCCGGCTACGGCACCATCACCGGCCTGTTCTACGGCGGCGGCGCCGGTCAGCTGGTCACCCAGGCCATCGGCGTGGGCGCGGCCTTCGCATGGGCCTTCGGCACCGGGTTCATCCTGTTCAGCGTGCTCAAGATGATCGTGGGTGTGCGTGTGCCCGCCGAAGAGGAACTGAAGGGCCTCGACGTCACCGAGCACGGTTCCGAAGCCTACAGCGGCTTCCAGATCTTCTCCAACGAGTAAGGGCAGGGGGATATCACAATGAAACTCATCATCGCATACGTCCGGCCGGAACGCCTGACCGCCGTGAAACAGGCCCTGTACGCCCGGCAGATCTACAGCATGTCGGTCACCAACATCCTGGGTGCCGGCCGTCAGAAGGGCTACACCGAAACCTACCGCGGCGTGGTCAGTGAAGTGAACCTGCTGAAGAAAGTGCGCATCGAGATCGGCGTGAAGGATGAGCTGGAAGCAGCCGCCCTGGAAGCGGTCACCGAAGGCGCCCGCACCGGCAAGGAAGGCGACGGCGTGGTCTTCGTGATGGACGTGGCCAAGGGGCTGCGCATCCGCACCGGCAACCCGGTGGCCTAGCGCCACCCAGCCGGAAAGCCACCCGGCGGCGGACCTGATCCGCCAGCCTGACGCAAACGACACCGCCCGGACCGCAAGGTCCGGGCGGTTTTGCGTGGTGCACGGGCGTGCCTTGCGACGGGATGGACAGAGCGCCCGGCTTGCTCAGTTGGGGGCGCAGGCCACGGTCGGATCGCGGAAGGTGACACGGCACGGGGGCAACGCCTCGGTCTGCCAATGCTGGCCCTTGCGCACGCTGTTCAGACAGTCCATCTGCTCGATGAGCGCATGGACTCCATCCTTGGTGCACAACAGCAACACCGGGCGAGGCCTTCCGCTCTTGTCATGCAGGATGGCGGCCCGCAGTTGGTAGTTAGCGAACATCTCGCGGGCCTCATCGTCCCCCGCCAACACCTGGGCAGGCAGCACCTCGGGCCGGGCGGGGTCCGCCTCGCCCGACAGCAGCATGCCCTGGGCCTGTTTGGCCAGGCGCGACACCACCGTGGACAACGGCCCCATGTTCGCCTGATCCATGTTGCCGTTGCACCTGGCGCAAGCCGAAAGCAGCATGCCCACACCCAGCACGGCCACCAACGCCGCACTGCCAAACCGCCGCGCAACACGCCATTTCTTCATATTCCATACATGCATGCATCACCCCCAGAACACGTGCTTGCCGGAGCCGTCATCGTTCAGCCCCGTATCGAGATTCCATGCGCCCACATGGGCAAGTGCCACAGCTTCACCCAGCAGAGCTGCGCGGTGCACACTTCCCCACATTTCCCGCACGCTGGCCGCCGCTTTCTCGTAGATGTCGCGGTACGCCATGGGGCCAGCCGGAGTTGCAAGCTGCGCAAGGTACGATGCGTCCACGTCCTGCGCCTTCGGATAGACCTTTCCGGGCGCTACGTGCCGCCCCAGCGCCAGCAGCAGCCGTTCCGTCTCGATCCTGTGCATGACGTCGGTGAAGCCGTCGAACCAGTCGTCGATGTCCGGATCGTCGCCCATGTCCGTAATATCTCCAGTGTCTTCCAGCATCTTCCGCCATACGGTGGCAATGGCCGGGTCGAGCCTGTCCGGGTCGCCGGGGCGAAACAGCTTTTTTAGCCCCGTGCTGACGATGTGGGCGCTGACGGGATCATCCAACCCATGGAACTCCTGGATGATGTACGCATCCTGATGCATCTCGCACTTCTGGTGTTCCGCCCTGGTGTCTGGGCCATAGGCCCCGCCCACCCGCGCGTTGACCACCGGATGCATGGTCACGTCGAAGACCACGTGCGAGGCAAACCCCAGCAGCCAGGCGAAGGCCTTTGCCTGGGCCGGGCTGGCCCCCAGCCGATGCACCGCGTCGGCGCCAGCTCGCAGCCGCGCCCCGGTGCGGGCATGATGCATCCGATCCGCCCAGCGATTGGCGGCGTTGCTCAGCCCGAAATGGGCCAGATACGGCATGTCGGGCGAAATGGCCCCCAGTTCGGCATAGGCGGGGTGTTGCAGCACAAGGCCCGCCGCCGCGTCCGGCAGACCGCTGGCGGCCAGGTTGTCCGCATCCGTGTTGTACATCACCATGTTGAGATGGGCGTATGCGCCGGGCATGGAGCCTCCATACGGAACCGCAGAGGGCGGGCTGTGGACATTGCCGCCGAATGGCGGAATGGCGGACAACGTCCGCAAACCCAGCACTATCGTAGGTGCTATATAACGCAATGAGAATTCCCGGTCCGGTCCAATGAAAAAAGGCCCGCCCCCCGTAGGGCGGACCTTTACCGCGAATGCGACGAACATGCGCGGGGGCCGGGAATGCAAAGGCGGGGATCGGGAAAATGCAGGTGCGCGGGCCGGGCGGCGGGCGGTCCGCCCGACCCCGCGCGGAGGTGCAGGATGCAATCCGCCCAGAAGGGGGGACTAATTCAGGAAGGTATCCACGGCAACGTAGTCCAGGCCAAAGGCCTCGGCCACGCCCTTGAAGGTGATCTTGCCGTCGATGACGTTGGCGCCCTTGGCGATTTCGCAGTTGTCCTGCATGGCGCGCTTCCAGCCCTTGTTGGCGATGGTCAGCGCGTAGGGCAGGGTGGCGTTGGTCAGGGCCAGGGTAGAGGTCTTGGCCACTGCGCCGGGCATGTTGGCCACGCAGTAGTGGACCACGCCGTCCACCACGAAGGTGGGGTCGGTGTGGGTGGTGGCCTTCGAGGTTTCGAAGCAGCCGCCCTGGTCGATGGCCACGTCCACCATCACCGCGCCCTTTTTCATGGTCTTCAGCATGTCGCGGGTGACCAGCTTGGGGGCCTTGGCACCGGTAACCAGCACCGCGCCCACCACCACGTCGGCCTCGCGCACCAGCTTGCGCACGGTGGCCGGGGACGACATGAGCGGGAAGCAGTTGGAGGGCATCACTTCGCTGAGGTGGCGCAGGCGGTCCAGGCTCATGTCCAGGATGTACACCTTGGCGCCCAGGCCGCAGGCCATGCGGGCCGCATGGGTGCCCACCACGCCGCCGCCGATGACCACCACGGTGCCGGGATCGACGCCGGGCACGCCGCCCAGCAGCACGCCGTTACCGCCCTGCGCCATTTCCAGATACTTGGCGCCCTGCTGGATGGCCATGCGGCCGGCCACTTCGCTCATGGGGGTGAGCAGGGGCAGGCTGCCGTCGGCCTTCTGGATGGTTTCGTAGGCGATGCACACCGCGCCGCTCTTGATCAGGGCCTGGGTCTGCGGTTCGTCGGCGGCCAGGTGCAGGTAGGTGAACACGATCTGGCCGGGACGGATCATGCCGTATTCGGACGCCTGCGGCTCCTTGACGTGCATGACCATGTCGGACTTGGCGTAAATTTCGGCCGGGGTGGCCGCGATGGTCGCGCCCGCTTCCACGTAGGCTTCGTCGGCAAAGCCGCTGCCCGCGCCGGCGTTCTTTTCCACCAGCAGGGTGTGCCCGGCATGCACCATCACCTCGACCCCGGCGGGGGTCATGGCGACGCGGTTTTCTTCCTTCTTGATCTCCTTCAGGATGCCAACGATCATCTGAGCCTCCAGATACGCCGGTGGTGCGGCGTGTTGCGATGCGTTTCGGTGCGCTGCGAAAACCCCGGACAGGGCGCGCCCGCGCGGGCGCGACATGCCTACAGCAAACACCTTGCCAACTTGCCGGAAAATCGGGCGAAACGCCGCAATTTCCGGAAGAGTCACAAAAACGCAAATCGGACCAGTGAGTTGCGAACGCAAAAAGAAGGGGAGCAGGAAAGGGGACCAGCGGGGAATGGAAGCGCCACGGCAGGGCGCCACACCCAAAGTGGAAATAAATCAGACCACTGTTCAGTTAAACAGTGCAGAAAACCCGAAATAATGCCGCAGCGGGAATGGAATGTTTTCAGACCGCTGGAAAGTTTTCAGACCGCCCTCAGCCCGTGCCGCCGCAGCTTGTCGAGCAAGGCCGTATGGGAAATTCCCAGCTTTCGTGCAGCCTTGCGCACACTTCCTGCGGCAGCCACGGCATCGGCGATGATCCGTTTTTCAAAAACGGCAATCATGTCCTTGAGCCGTCCTTCACCGTCACCATGATGCTCGTGGCCAGAGGCCAGGGCCGCCGCGTCGGCCACGGTATCGGCCACGCCGTCAGCCAGCCGGGCCGACTCGCCGAACAGCCCGCCTTCCAGCTCGTGCGCAAAGAGGATGAACCGCGCCCCCACTACCTCGTCCGGGCACAGGATGGCCGCGCGCTCCACCACGTTCTTCAGTTCGCGCACGTTGCCCGGCCAGTGGTGACCGGCCAGGCGCGCCAGCGCCCCCGGCGACAGGCTGCGCACCGGCCCGCCCAGCCGGGCGGCCAGCCCCAGCAGAAAATGCTCGGCCAGCACGGCGATGTCCTCTGGCCGTTCCTTCAAGGGCGGAATGTGAATGGGCAGCACGTTGATGCGGTAGTACAGGTCCTGCCGGAAGCGCCCCTCCTCCACCAGCCGTTCCAGGGTGCGGTTGGTGGCGGTGATGATGCGCACGTCCACGGGCACCTCCGCCGTGCCGCCCACCCGGCGCACGCTGCCCTCCTGCATCACCCGCAGCATCTTGGCCTGCGAGGCCAGCGGCATGTCGCCTATCTCGTCCAGCAGCACCGTGCCGCCGCGCGCCGTCTCGAACAGGCCGGGCTTGCCCTCGCGCCGCCCGCCGGTGAATGCCCCGGCCTCGTAGCCGAACAGTTCGCTTTCCAGCAGCTGTTCCGGCAGGGCCGCGCAGTTCACCGGCACGAACGGCCCCTGCCGCCCGCTGGCGGTGTGGATGGCCCGCGCGAACAGTTCCTTGCCGGTGCCGCTCTCTCCCCGGATGGCGATGATGGAATCGGTGGCGGCCACGCGCCGGGCAAAGGAAATGGCAAAGCCGATGGCCGGGTGCTGGCCCACGATGTCGCCGAAGGTCACCTGCACGGGCTCGGTGATGGAGCGGGCCAGCTTGCGGATTTCGCGCATGTCGCGGGCCACTTCCACCGCGCCGATGATGCGCCCCTCACCGTCGCGGATGGGCCTGCGGGTGACGAAGAATTGCAGCCGCCCGCCGCTTGGGGTCGCCACCTCGCGCTTGGCGTCCACCAGTTCGCGCCCGGACAGGCAGTCCAGGATGCCCCGGTCGGGCAGACCCAGCGCGTCCAGGGGCAGGCCGGACAGGTCTGCGGCGGGTGCGCTCCCCGGCGTGCCCGGCTTGCCTGTCACGCCCGACGTGCCAGATTCGACAGCCCCGCCCGTACACCCGTAGGCCTCGCGGGCCACCTTGTTGATGGAGGTCACCCGCCCCTGCGCGTCGATGGACAGCACCCCGTCGCGCAGGTTGTCCAGCAGCACCAGAAAGCGGTTGGCGCGCTCCTCCGCGGGCAGGGTGTCCACGATGCGGAATTCCAGCAGGTCGGGGATGCGGCCCAGCGTCTCGAACAGGGCGGCGCGGTCCACGTCGCTGGGGCTGTCGGCCTCCAGATACACAAAGGCGCGGTCCATGCCGGGGATGGAGGCGGACGCAGGGGCGGGAGCGGGGTCGGGGGTCGAACCGCTGGCGAGCGGGGCCGCAGCACCACCGGGACGGCGCTCCACTTCCATGGAGACGATGGACAGCGCCTGTCCGGCCAGCAGCGAGGAAAGGTCGGACACGATGCCCACCCTGTCGCGAAAGATGCATTCCATTCGTAGTTTCATGCGTGCGTCTTCCGGTACGGGTGGGCGTGGCGGCTTCCCTGTTATGGATGCTGCGGCTAGTCCGCGCTCCGGGGTTTCCCGGCGGAGTCCATGCCGGGCACCGGCTGGTCCTTGCTGTAGGCGGTGGCCTGGCAGATGGCGATGAGCGTGCCCTCGCCGTCGGTGATGCGGATATCGTAGGTGGCCACCCGCCGGGCGGCGCTGATCTCGCGCGCCTCCGCCGTCAGCGGCCCGCGCTTGCCGGGCGCCAGGAACGAAATGGAGGTGTTCAGGTTCACGCTGACCCTGCCGCGCGTGTTGCAGGCCACGGCAAAGGCCAGGTCGGCCACGGCAAAGATGGCCCCGCCGTGGGCCATGCCCACGCCGTTGCGGTGGTGCGCGTCCAGGGGCATGACGGCGCGGGCGTAGCCGCGCGCGGCCTCGGTGATTTCGATGCCCAGATGCCTGGCGAACATGTCGCGCTCGGCGATGAACCGGCGGACGTGTTCCATGTCGTCACCTGGAACAGGCAAACCGGCGGAAGGGGAGGCGGGCGGCGTAGCTGACATGGCGTCTCCGCGCGGGGTGCGCGCAACTGCGTGGACGGAGCGACGGTGGTCGGGACAGGCACGAGCGCATGCAGGCATGCGCGAATCGGGCCGGTTCACGAAAGCGTGAAAATGCCGGGCGGCAAGGCGCACCGTAGCGGCAGGACCCCCACCTTGTCGAGGGGCAACGGAGCCTCGGCGGGGGGTGCCGCACCGCGCACCACTTGCCTGCCGCACCACGCGGGGCTATGCAGGACGGGCAGTTGGCGGAAGGTGTGCTCGCGCGGCGTCACTCCACCCTGCCGCATCCATAAATGTATAAACGCGTCCGCCGAATACGGCGGACAGACGCGGCGGGCGGGAATGCGCGTCTGGCGGATTCGCCCCCCCTGCGCCTGCCCCGCCACGGATCGCGCCACGCCGCCTCTTGCCCTCGGGGGCGGGGGCCTGCCCGGAGGATTCCATGACCGCCCATTCCCTTGCCGCCTTAGCCGTTGCCCTGTTCATCCTGGCCATCACCCCCGGCCCCGGCGTGTTCGCCGTGCTGTCCGCCGCCCTGGGGCGCGGCCTGCCCACCGCGCTGGCCCTCACGGCGGGCATCATCTGCGGCGACCTGATCTTTCTGCTGCTGGCCATGGCCGGGCTGACCGTGCTGGCGGAAAGCATGGGTGAACTGTTCCTGATGGTGCGCCTTGGCGGCGCGGCTTACCTGATCTGGCTGGGCATCGGCCTGTGGCGCGGCGCGGCCACCGCCAAGCCGTTAACGGCGTCCGAAGGCGCTGCGTCAGGAAATTCGGCGTGCGGAGGCGGGAAGGACCAAACCGGCACCGCGCCGCAGCCCTGGGCGGCCCCACTGCGCCTGCTGCGCACCCTCTGCGGCGGCCTGGCCCTGACCCTTGGCAACCCCAAGGTCATCGTGTTCTATGTGGGCTTTCTGCCCACCTTCGTGGACCTGCGCACCCTGGACGCCACCGGTGCCGCGCTGGTGGCCGCCACCACGGTGGGCGTGGTGGGCTGCGTGCTGGGCGGCTACGCGGTGATGGCCGCGCGCGCCCGGCGCATGCTGTCCACCCCGCGCGCCACCCGGCTGCTGCATCGCGGCGCGGGCGCGGTGATGGTGGGCACGGGCGCGGCCATCGCCACCCGCTGACCCGGCCTGCATGCGCCACCCGGCGCACGGCATTCCTGCCGCATTCGCCTGCGGCACGCCTCGGCCCTACAGTCGCGTTCCCGACTCGATTCCTGCCCCGGCGGCGTGCCCGCCGCTTCAGCGCCCCCGGTTTTTCCGCCGGGGGCGCTAAACCTTTGCGCCGTCACACCGAAAAGACCAGCGGACGCCTTGCGCGCCACGCCCTTCACACGGCGATGACAGGCGGCAAGGGATACAGGGGGAAACCGGGAGAACGCCGGAGAACCCGGGGGGCAGCGTCATGCACGCGCCGCGCATATCCGTGGTGGTGGCCAACCACAACTACGGGCGCTTTCTCGACCGCTTCTTCGGCGCGCTGGCCGCGCAGACCTTTCCGCCCGACGCGGTGGAAGTGGTCTTCGTGGATGACGCCAGCAGCGACGATTCGCGCGAGCGCGCCCGCCGCTGGCAGGCCGATGGCCCATGGACGGCGTTCCGCGTGCTGGCCCTGCCGCGCGTGGGCAGGCCCGGTCCGGTGCGCAACGCCGGGGCACAGGCGGCGCGCGGTCCCTTCCTGCTGTTCTGCGACCCGGACGACTACCTGGCCCCGGACTTTCTGCACCGCACCCACGCGGCCCTGACGATGCCCAGCGGGCAGTCCGGACAGGAACGGTTGGGCGAACGGGGGGTGTCAGGCAAAACGGAGTCCGCAGGCGGATATGTCGACACGGGCGCGCCTGGCAAACCCGGCCTCGCCGCTCCGGCGGACGGAGCGCGCACATCGGGTGAAGCGCCCGGCATCACCGGCACCGCCCCCGGCACGCGTGCCCTGCGCGATCTTGCCCGCGCGGCCCTGCAAGCTGCCGGTGTCGAAGGCGGCCTTGCGCCCGGCGACCTCCCTGGAAACAGGGTCGAAAGCCAGCCCGGCGGCATGCCACCGCACGGTGCCATCCGCGCCCACATCGCCTGCACCGACTACTTCGAGGAATCGCCCACGGGAGCGCGGGTGGTGCAGGTGCCGGACTTTCATCCGGATCTGCTGCGCACCCAGAACCTCATCCACACCACCTCGCTGATGCGGCGCGAGGTATGGCTGGCCAGCCGGGGCTTTCGCGCCGCAACGGCCTACGAGGACTGGGACTTCTGGGTGCAGGCAGCCATGGCGGGTTTCGGCGTGGTGCGCGTGGCCCGGCCGCTGCTGCACTACGTCTTCCACGACGCCAACTACTCGCACGCGGCCCGCGCCGACGACGGCAGGGCCAAGGCGCGCATCGTGCGCGACAACCCGGCCTTCTTCGAGTCCGAGGTACGGGCCTGGGCGCGGGCTCTGCTGCGCGGCGAGCCGTGGGCGGTGCCGTTCACGCGGGGAATCATTCCCCGTGCCGCCGACATCCGCACCCTGCGCGAACTGTTCGTGGCCCGCATGGGCGCGGCACGGGCGGGGGAGATTTTCTCCCGCGTGGGGCTGTAGCGGGCAATCTTCCTTCTTCCTTTGCACCTTTCGTTTCGGCAAGGAATCCCACCGTCACACGTCCACCTTCCCTACACAACGGACCAAATGAAAAGTTTGGGAGGAGCGGCAGCCGTTATGTGAGCGCATAGCGCGAACATTACGGATGGCGACAGCAGCGCTGGGGGTGCGGGGGAAGGAACCTTTTGCGGCAGCCGTCAGGCGAGCGCGAAGGCCGACTCGAAAGACACAATGCGTGACCGTTCGGTCACCTCGCGAACCCACGGATATGGTGCATGACGCGCGAGTCTTGCCCTAGCCGTTAGGCGAGCTTGCGCGCCATACGGATAGGGACCGCAACGCGCGGATGGCGACCGCAGAGCGAAAGGTTCCTTCCCCCGCGTACTGTTTCCAGCTTTTCTCTGCCTACTCCAGATCGTACTTCTTCAGCTTGTTGTGCAGGGTGGCGCGGGTGATGCCCAGGCGACGCGCGGCCTCGCTCTTGTTGTCGCCGGTTTCGCGCAGGGTGGCGATGATGGCCCGGCGTTCCAGATCTTCCAGCGACAGCCCGGCGTAGGGGGCCAGTCCGTCGCCGTCGGCGGTGCCATTCCCCGCGCCTGCATCGCCGCTGCCGCCGCTGCCACCGTTGCCGCCGTCCCCGGCTGTCCCGCCGCTCCCGTTTCCGAAATGCAGCGGCAGTTCGCGCCCGGTCACGTAGTCGCCGGTGGCCAGGATCACGGCGCGCTCGATGGCGTTCTCCAGTTCGCGCACGTTGCCCGGCCAGTCGTGGCGCAACAGCAGGTCCATGGCCTGCGGGGTGAACCCCTTGAGGTGCTTGCGGTTCTTTTCGGTATAGCGGTCCAGAAAGAACGCGGCCAGCAGGGGCACGTCACCCGCGCGCTCGCGCAGGGCGGGCACGTGCACGGCGATGACGTTGAGCCGGTAGTACAGGTCTTCCCTGAACCGCCCCGCCGCCGCCTCTTCGCGCAGGTCGCGGTTGGTGGCGGCAATGACCCGCACATCCACGGTGAGCGGGGTGTCGCTGCCCACCCGCTGCACCTCGCCCTGTTGCAGGGCGCGCAGCAGTTTTGCCTGCAACGTCAGGGGCATCTCGCCTATCTCGTCCAGGAACAGGGTGCCGCCGTCGGCCTGCACGAAACGCCCCTCTCGCCGCCGGTCGGCCCCGGTAAAGGCCCCGCGCTCGTGGCCGAACAGTTCCGATTCCAGCAGGGTTTCGGTCAGTGCGGCGCAGTTCACGGTGACCAGCGGCTTCGTGGCCCGATGACTGGCGGAGTGCAGGGCCCGGGCCACCAGTTCCTTGCCGGTGCCCGATTCGCCGGTAATCAGCACGGTGGCCTCGGAGGGGGCCACGGTGGCGATCATCTCCACCAGTTCGTGCATGGGCGCGCTGCGTCCGATGATGCCGTACGGCGCTCCCGCTGCCCCCTGCCCCCCCTGTGACGACAGTCGCTCGCGCAGTTCGCGGTTTTCGCTGGCCAGGCGGGTGTGGTCCAGCGCCCGTTCCAGGGTGTGGCGCAGCACGTCGAAGTCCAGCGGCTTGGTCAGATAATCGTAGGCCCCGGTGCGCAGGGCCTCCACGGCGGTATCCACCGACGAGAAGGCCGTCATGATCAGCACCGGCGTGGCCGGGTTCCAGTCCAGGATGTGATGCAACGCCGCAATGCCGTCCATGCGGGCCATGCGCACGTCCATGAGCACGGCGTCCCAGGCGCGCTGGCGTACCTTTTCCACGGCGGTTTCGCCGTCGTCGGCTTCTTCCGTGGCGTAGCCCCAACCGCGCAGCATGGTGCGCAGCATGGAGCGGTGCGCCATATCGTCGTCCACGATGAGGATGGTGGCGGTGCTCATGGCGTGTCGTCCTTTGTGGTAGTGCCGGATCGTCCGGATATGACGGCTGCGCCAGATTCGGCAGATGTGCCAGATTCGCCAGACGCGCCAGATTCGGCAGATTCGAATCGTGAGGAGGAAACGGCGGTGAATACCGCCGGACCTGCAGCCGGGGCCGTGGCGGAAGCGGCAACCGGAGCGACCTCGTCAGCGCCGGAGCCAGCCGCGTCCCGCGCGTGCTCCTGCCCCTGCACCGGTTCGGCGGGCAGCAGGAAGGTGATCTCCGTGCCCTGGCCAAGGGTTGAGCGCAGCGACATCTCGCCGCCGTGGGCCTCCACGATCTTGTGCACGATGGCAAGGCCCAGGCCAGTGCCCTGGCTCTTGGTGGTGAAATAGGGGTCGAAGATGGTGGCCAGGTGCTCCGGCGCAATGCCGGTGCCCGTGTCGCGCACCGAAACCGCAATGCGGTTGCCCGGCGCGGCGGCCAAGCGCACGGCCAGTTCGCCGCCGTGGGGCATGGCTTCCAGCGCGTTCAGGAACACGTTGAGCAGCGCCTGCGAAAAACGGTCCGGGTCCAGCATGACCCGGGGCAGGGCGCCGGGCACACCGCCTTCCGCTCCAGCGCGCAGCCCGTCTGGCATCCCGTCTGGCATGCCGGCCGGCGTCTCCACCCGCACGGCCACGCCCCGATGGGCGGCGTCCTGCCGCACCAGCCGCAGCACGTGGTGCACCAGAAATCCGGCGTCCACCGGACGGGGAGCAATGTCCGAAGGTCGGGACAAGCCGATGAGATCGGAGATGACCCGGTTCAGCCGCTCCACCTCCTGCACCATCACCCGTGCGGCCTCGCGGTCTTCGCTGCCCTCGGCGAAGCGGCTGCCGAAATAGGTGGCATAGCCCTTGATGGAGCTGAGCGGGTTGCGCAGTTCGTGGGCCACCCCGGCGGCCAGGCTGCCGATGGCGGCCAGCTTTTCGCGGCGGCGCACCTCGTCCTGCAGGCGGCGCACCTCGCGCAGGTCGCGCAGGATCAGGATGGCCCCGGCGTCGGCGGCGTCTCCGGCGGCAATGCGCACCCCGCGCACGCTCATGGGCACGGGCGGGCCGCCCGCCACGGGGCAATCCAGGGTCACTTCCGTTCCGAAGGACGGAGCGGCATCGGCATCTCCATCGCCAGGCGTTCCGCGGGTCAACCGCCCGGCCAGTTCCGCCAGCGGGGGGGGCAGCACCGCTTCCGGCGCGGCCCCGGCGGTCACGCCATCGCCCAGACGCAGCAGGTCGCGCGCCGCCGCGTTGCAGGTGGCCACGCGGCCCGCGCCGTCCAGCACCACCAGCCCGTCGGGCAGGCTGGTGACCACGTGCAGGGCAAAGGACTGGGCCTGCCGCACCAGCCGCCGCGAGGCGCGGGCATGGCGCGACCACAACAGCGAAAGCGCACCGGCCCCGCCCAGCAGGGCCAGGATGGACAGCATGATCAGGGTATGCTGGCGGTCGGACGCCTGGGCCGCGTCGAAGGGGGCCGTGTCCAGCGCCACGATGATCACCGGGGGCGGGGCATCGCGGTCAGCCTGGGAGTCCGCCTCCATCTCGCGGCGCAGCCAGCCGGGCATGCCCCCCATCATCATGCCGCCCGACATGCCGCCAATTTGGCCCCCCGGCTGACCGCCATGCCCGCGGTCACGCATGCCGTGCCCCATCATGTGGCCGCCCATGCTCCCCAGATCCATGTGCCGGGCTGTGCGCTGCAAGGGAATGAAGGTACGGTACACCAGAAAGGCGCGCTGGCCGCCCGCCTCCATCAGCCGCCAGCCGACCTCGTCGCGCGGCTGCTGATTCCCGTCACGCCCCAAAGGAGCGGGCGGCGGGGGCACCGCCAAGGCCGCCATGGTGGCCGGGTCGACCAGGGGACGGCCGATCCACTGCGGATCGCTGTGGGCCAGCACCACGCCCTGCCTGTCGGTGACGGCGATGAACTGGATGTCCGGCTGGTCGGCCATTTCCTCCAGCAATATCTGCAAACGCAGCTCGCCTCCGGCGCGCCCGCGCAGCCCGGTGCGCGCACCGGCCTCGAAGGCCCGGATCAGCGAAGCACCCTTTTCGGAAAGGATGCGCCGCATGGATTCCTGCTCGCCATCGTGGTTCAGCACGGTCAGCACGGCCAGCACCAGGGCCAGGGCCGCCGTTGCCCCGATGATCAGCCACGGCGAAGGCAGCGGCGCGTTGGCCGCCTTGTTGATACGCATGGGAGTTCCTTGCGGTGTGCGGTGTCCGCCCAGGGGCTAGGCTGTACGATACCGCGACGCCTGTTCGATTTTCATACGCTACCCGCGCGGCTGCGTATAGTTTTTATACATGTGCATGGTTTTCGTGCAGACTGCTGCCGGCATTTCGGGATGGAACAAAAACAAATTTCACCTGCAATTACAGCATATTGTATACGATTCATGTACCTTGGCACGCCGGTTGCTTTTACCGGGTCAAGCAACAAGCGCACCAGCCCCGCACCACAGTACATGGTGCATGCAGCGAAGACATCAGGGGCTGTTTCCAAATGAGGATTTTCGTTCGTTGGCAAGGAAAACGAGCCTGCCACGAGGGAGCATACTCTAATCGTATTTGACCGAAGTGGCTGGTGAAGTTTGACGCAGCCAACGGGCGAAAAGATCATTTGGAATGCGGCAACGAATCAACCAACCGTACAGGAGCACACATCATGAAGACCAAGCATCTCGTCCTCGGCACCGTCGCCCTTGCGGGCCTGCTCGCCTTCACCGGCATCACCGACAGCGCCTTTGCCCGCATGGGCGGCATGGGCATGGGCGGTCGTTGCGCCACCGGCGCGGTGTACAACGCCCTGACCCCGGAAAAGCAGGCCAAGTACGACGCCATCTACAAGGAAGCGGACGCCCGCATCCAGCCGCTGAAGGACAAGGCCTGGGCCAAGCGCACCGAACTGAACGCCCTGTCCGGCAACCCCAACACCAAGCCTGAAGCCATCACCAAGCTGACGGGCGAACTGTCCGACCTGCGCACCCAGATCCGCAACGAATACACCGCTCTCGACACCCGCCTGGAAAAGGAAGTGGGCGTCAACCCCGGTTACGGCCGCATGGGCCACATGGGCATGGGCGGCGGCATGATGGGTGGCCACGGCATGGGTCATGGCGGAATGGGCGGAATGGGCGGCCAGGGTGGCATGATGGGCGGCCAGGGCATGGGCCACGGCCCCATGCATGACGGCGTGATGCCCCAGGCCAACCAGTAGCCCGGACAAGGACGAAACCTTCGGGGCGCATTGATCAGCCTTCACCCTTCACAGAGGACTTCCCGCCTTCCCGCCTCCGCGCCCCGCATGACTGAAGCAGAGGGCCGCCCGCGTCGCACGACACGGACGGCCCTTTTCCGTTCTGTTCGCCAGCCCGGCTCATGCGGCTTTTCTGGCCTGTCTGACTTCTCTGGTCTGGTCGGTTTGTCCGGTTTGACCGCGTTGTTCCTATTACCTGCCGCAGTTCTCCCGGCCCGGCATCCGTCCCCGAAAACAGCCCATAGCCCGCCAGGCCCCGGCCCGTCTGGACGCAAGAGCGACCGCTCCACTCCGACCCGGCGCGGGCTTGATTTCTGGCATTCCAGCGCCTACAACCATTCCGAATATCGAAAAATCATGCCTCACGACGGTACGGAAAGCGGACCGCCCGCCCCGCCGCCGCGCGACACAGCAGGAGCCTTTTCACCACACCGCAAGACTCGCACCCACACCGCACCCGCCGGGACCACCCCCGCGCGACGCCCAGGAGGAACCGCATGGAACAGCATCTTGATGCCCGCATCGTCGAGCGCGGCAAGGAATTTTTCAAGAGCATCAGCGGCGAAGCCCCGTCCATTTTCAACAAGGGCTTCTGGACAGGCAAGGTCATGGACTGGGCCATGCAGAACGAGGGCTTCAAGGTCCAGCTGTTCCGCTTCGTGGACGTCCTGCCCTACCTGAACACCTCCGAGGCGCTCACCCGCCACATCCGCGAATACTTTTCCGCCGATGGCGCGGACGTGCCCCCCGTGCTCAAGTGGGGCGCGGGCGCAGCCGGTTTCGGCGGGGCCTTCACCGGCATGCTCATGGGCAAGTTCATCCGGTCCAACATCGAAGGCATGGCCCGCACCTTCATCATCGGCGAAAACACCAAGGAAGCCATCAAGGGCCTGGCCAAGCTGCGCAAGGAAGGCTTTGCCTTCACCGTGGACCTGCTGGGCGAGGCCACGGTGAGCGAGGAAGAAGCCGACGCCTACCGCGACGGCTACCTGGAAGTGCTGGACGCCATTGCCAAGGAACACGCCAGGTGGGCGCCGCTGGCCGATTCGACCAATTCCAGCGGCACGACCGCGGGGGGCTCTGGCGGCCCCGATGCCTCGCAAGACTGGGGCCACACCCCCAAGGTCAATGTGTCCATCAAGCCTTCCGCCCTCTACTCGCAGGCCAAGCCCGGCGACGTTGAAGGGTCGGTGCAGGGCATCCTGTCGCGCCTGGTGCCCATCTACCGCAAGATCGTGGAGATGGGCGGCTTCCTGTGCATCGACATGGAGCAGCTGAAGTACCGCGAAATGACGCTGGAACTGTTCAAGCGGCTGCGCACCATGCCGGAATTCCGCAGCTACCCGCACCTGTCCATCGTGCTGCAGGCCTACCTGCGCTGCACGGAACACGACCTGGACGACCTGCTGGCATGGGGCCGCGCCGAAAAGCTGACCTTCGGCATCCGCCTGGTGAAGGGCGCGTACTGGGACTACGAAACGGTGATGGCCAAGCAGAACGGCTGGGAGATTCCCGTGTGGACCCGCAAGCCGGAATCGGACATCTGCTACGAAAAGCTGGCCCGCCGCATCCTTGAAAACAACGACCTCGTCTACTTCGCCTGCGCCTCGCACAACGTGCGCACCATCGCCACGGTGATGGAAACGGCCCGCGCGCTCAACGTGCCCGCCCACCGCTACGAGTTCCAGGTGCTGTACGGCATGGCCGAGCCGGTGCGGAAGGGGCTGAAGAACGTGGCCGGGCGCGTGCGCCTGTACTGCCCCTACGGCGAACTGATCCCCGGCATGGCCTACCTGGTGCGCCGCCTGCTGGAAAACACCGCCAACGAATCCTTCCTGCGCCAGAGCTTCGTGGACGGCGCGGAACTGGAACGGTTGCTGGAAAACCCGCAGGCCACGCTGGAGCGCGAACTGGCCGCCGCCCCGCCGCCGCGCCCCGCCCCATTGGCCCAGCCCGGCCCCGACGGCCTGCCCCCGTTCGTCAACGAAAGCATGCTGGACCTGACCATACCGGCCAACCGCGCGGGCTTCGTGAACGCCATTGCGGACGTGCGCGGCAAGGCGGGCGGGGTGATTCCGCTGTTCATCGGCGGCAAGGACGTAACCACGGAAGACACCATCGCCTCCACCAACCCGGCCAACCCGGCGGAAGTCATCGCCAGGGTCTGCCAGGGCGGCAAGCCGGAGGTGGACGCCGCCATCGAGGCCGCCGAAAAGGCCTTCCCGGCCTGGCGCGACACATCCCCGGCAGACCGGGCCATGTTCCTGCATCGCGCGGCGGACATCGCCCGCCGCCGCATGTTCGAACTGTCCGCCTGGCAGGTGCTGGAAGTGGGCAAGCAGTGGGACCAGGCCTTCCATGACGTGGGCGAAGGCATCGACTTTCTGGACTACTACGCCCACGAAATGCTGCGCCTTGGCGCGCCGCGCCGCATGGGCCGCGCCCCCGGCGAGCTGAACCACCTGTTCTACCAGCCGAAGGGCATTGCCGCAGTCATCGCGCCGTGGAACTTCCCCTTCGCCATCGCCATCGGCATGGCCTCTGCCGCCATCGTCACCGGCAACCCGGTGATCTTCAAGCCGTCGTCCATCGCCTCGCGCATCGGGTACAACCTTGCGGAAATCTTCCGCGAGGCGGGCCTGCCAGAGGGCGTGTTCAACTACGTGCCGGGCCGCAGCTCGGTCATGGGCGACTACCTGGTGGAACACCCGCAGGTGAGCATGATCTGCTTCACCGGATCCATGGAAGTGGGCCTGCGCATTCAGGAAAAGGCGGCAAAGGTGCAGCCCGGACAGATGCAGTGCAAGCGGGTCATCGCGGAAATGGGCGGCAAGAACGCCATCATCATCGACGACGACGCCGACCTCGACGAGGCCGTGCTGCAGGTGCTGTATTCCGCGTTCGGCTTTCAGGGGCAGAAGTGCTCGGCCTGCTCGCGGGTCATCGTGCTGGACCCCATCTACGACCGCTTCGTGGAGCGCCTCGTCAAGGCGGCGCAGGCCATCAAGATCGGCCCGTCGGAAGACCCGGCCAACTACATGGGCCCGGTGGCCGATGCGTCCCTGCAAAAAAACATACTGGAATACGTGAAGGTGGCCGAGCAGGAAGGCAAGGTGCTGGTGAAGCGCACCGACATCCCCGCAGAGGGCTGCTACGTGCCGCTGACCATCGTGGAAGGCATCAAGCCGCATCACCGCATTGCGCAGGAGGAAATCTTCGGCCCGGTGCTGGCCGTGATGCGCGCGGGCAGCTTTGACGAGGCGCTGACCATCGCCAACGGCACCCGCTTTGCCCTGACCGGCGGCGTGTTCTCGCGCAGCCCCGAAAACCTGGCCAAGGCCCGCCGCGACTTCCGCGTGGGCAACCTGTACCTGAACCGCGGCTCCACCGGGGCCATGGTGGAACGCCAGCCCTTCGGCGGGTTCAAGATGTCCGGCGTAGGCTCCAAGACCGGCGGCCCCGACTACCTGCTGCAGTTCATGGACCCGCGCTGCGTGACCGAAAACACCATGCGCCGGGGCTTTGCCCCCATCGAGGAAGACGACGACTGGATCGGGTAGACCCGACACCGGACGGATACGCCAACGAATCAGGACGAACCAAACAACAAGGGCCGCGCACTGCATGGTGCGCGGCCCGTTTAATTTCAGTCCATTGCGTGAGGAACCGAGAGAGGGGAACATTCCCCACACCTTCCGCCCGGAGAACCCACAATAGAACGGCACGGCGTATTACAGCCGTGCCGTTTCTTTTGAACAGGGATTCACACCAGCTCGCGCTGCGGAAATTTCGTTCTCCGGCAAGGAAGATTCGTTTTTTACGAAGGGAGCGTACTTTTGTCGTACGTGACCGGAGTAAAAAACGAATCTGACGCAGCCGGAGGGCGAAAGAACGCAGCGCGCCGCGCTACACCTTCAGCGTGCCCCGAAAATCATCCCACTGCTCGATGCCCATGCGCTCGCACAGGGCGGCCAGTTCGTCCACCAGCCGGAACACGAAGTCGGGGCGGATGAAGTTGGCGGTGCCCACCTGCACGGCGTGCGCGCCGACGAGCATGAATTCCAGCACGTCCTCTGCGCTGGTGATGCCGCCGATGCCGATGACCGGAATGGACACGGCTTTCGCCACCTGCCACACGCAGCGCAGGGCCACGGGCTTGATGGCCGGACCGGACAGGCCGCCCACCACGTTGGCCAGCAGGGGCTTGCGGGTGTTGATGTCCACGCCCATGCCGGTCAGGGTGTTGATGCAGGACAGCACGTCGGCCCCGGCGTCTTCCACGGCGCGGGCCATGTGGGCGATGTCGGTGACGTTGGGTGACAGCTTGACGATGACCGGCTTGCTGCCCGCGTGCATCTTCACCGCTTCGGTCACCTTGGCGGCCTGACGCGGGTCCTGGCCGAAGATCACGCCGCCTTCCTTCACGTTGGGGCACGAGATGTTCACTTCCAGCGCGGCCACGCCTTCTTCGGCGGCCAGCACGCTGGCCAGTTCGCCGAATTCGCCGGGGTCGCAGGCGTACAGGTTGGCCACGATGGGCACCTCGCGCCACGGGAGCTTGGGCAGGGTGGTGCGCACGAAGTATTCGGCGCCGTCATTCTGCAGGCCCACGGCGTTCAGCATGCCGCAGGGCGTTTCGGCCACGCGGGGCATGGGGTTGCCCCGGCGCGGGGCCAGCGACAGCCCCTTGACCACGATGCCGCCAAGCTTGGTCAGGTCGCCGTAGGGGGTGAACTCCACCCCGTACCCGAAGGTGCCCGAGGCGGTCATGACCGGGTTGTTCAGGGTCAGCGGGTGCAGCCCGCCGGGAAGGGTAACGTGCATGTCGATCATGACTTTTCTGATCCTATGTCCCGGATCCCGGGGACGGATTCCAAATCAGGATGTTCGTTAGCGCTCACACGCCTGCACGGGCGCATCGGCAGCCGTGGGCGGGGCGGCGGTTTCGTCGTCGAAGGTGATCTGCTCCGCCCAGAACACCGGGCCCTGGGTGCAGGTCTGCACGTTGCCGCCCGCCTTGGCCGGGTCGGGCCACTGCTCGGTGGTGCGGCACACGCAGCCCAGGCACGCGCCCACGCCGCAGGCCATGCGCGTTTCCAGCGAAAGCTGGGTGCGCACGCCGTATTCCAGCGCGAACGAGCGCACCGTGCGCAGGAAGGGGGTGGGCCCGCAGGCCAGCACCAGCCCGTTCTGGTCGCGGAATTCGCGCATCCGGCGGCCCATGGTCTCGATGAACCGCGAAAGGTCCTCGGGGCCTTCCTCGTGGTGGCTGTCGGCCATGATCTTTTCGTTGATGCTCTCGAAGGGGTAGCACCCCAGCGGCATGCGGTGGCCGAAGTCCATCCACAGGTTCCACGGCTTGGGGTGGGTGTGGGCATAGCCGATGAACGGCGCAATGCCGATGCCCCCGGCCAGCATCAGGGTGGGGGTGTCCGGCTCCATGGCAAAGGCGTTGCCCAGCGGCCCCCACACGTGCACCATGTCGCCGGAGCGCAGTTGGGCAAGACGGGCAGTGCCGCGCCCCACCACCTGGAAGAAGATGACCAGGTCGCGCGCGCTGATGCGGCAGATGGAGAAGGGACGTGCCCACAGCATGTCCAGCGCCCATCCGGCGGGGCGCAGCATGACGAACTGGCCGGGCTTCCAGTCGGCCCACTCGGGGCGTTCCAGACGCAGGGCGAAAAAGCGGGCCTCGCCTCCGGTCTGGCCGAAGGGAACGAGGTCGAGCACCTTGAGGTCGGTGCAGGCGGGTGTGTTCATGGCGATGATGGTGTCCTCGAAAAAAATGTGGCCGCGTCGTAGGCAGCCGGGGTACGGGCGCACCCCCCAGACGGGCCGGACGGGAACCGCGCGTGCCCCCCGTGCATACGGGTGTAGTCGGCGGCGCGGGCGGGGTCAAGCGGTGCGAAGTGGTGCGGGGCCGCGCAGGTGGCGCGGATGCGCAATTTCGGGGCGAGGGGGGGGAGCGGGCTCCGCGCTGCCGTCAGCGCGCCCTGCGCCCATCGCCGGAAAACCGCACAGGCCATTGCAGTTGCCATGCGGGCGTTCTATGGTTAGATGCACTGCTCCCCGTGCGGCCACCGCGACGCCATCCGTCCCCGCCGCCATGTTGCCCCCGGTCAGCCGGATCATCTGCATCAGCTGGCCAGCCCCTTTCGCGGCCATACCCGGCCTTTGCGCCCGGCGGGCAACCCCCACGCATATTTCATCCCCCTTGCGGAGAATCATACATGCCCAGCAAGCCTTCACGCCCTGCATCCGGCCCCAAGGGTGGTGCCGCCACGGGCAAGCGCCCGGCAGGTCAGAAAAAATCCGGCAAGCCCGATACGGGCGACGCCCCCCGTTCGCGCGGGCGTGACGACCGCCCGGCCCGCCCGGCCCGTAAGGGCAACGACGCACAGACCGAACGCGAAGACCGCCCCCGCCGCCCGCGCCGGGAAGACGGACAGGACGCCCCCAAGCCCACCGGCCCGCGCGGCGGCAAGCGCCCCGCTGCGCCTCAGGGCGGGCAGCAGGGCAAGCCGTCTGGCCGAAAGCCCGACAAACGCACGGGCAAGCGGGACAACGACGACTGGACCACTGATCCTCGTGGCGGCGACCGTCATGACAGCCGCCGTGAAGACCGGAAAGACGACCGCTCCGGTGCCCGCCCTGATCGCTCTGCCCGCCCCGCACATCCGACCCGTCCGGCTCAATCGGCAGGCAAGGCCGACGAATTCGTGGACAACCGCGCCCCGGAACGCGAACATCACCGCACCCGCCTGAGCGATGCGGAACTGGCGGAACTGCTGCCCCCCAGCGTCACCGCCGGGGCTGACGCATCCGGCAGCGCCGCGCCCGCTCCGGCGGCCAGCCTGCGCACGCCCGAAATCCTTGCCCCTGCGGGCGACATGCAGGCCGCGCTGGCCGCATTCGCCGCCGGGGCCGACGCCGTGTACCTGGGCCTGAAGCACTTTTCGGCCCGCATGCAGGCAGAAAACTTCTCCACCGGCGAGTTGGCCGCGCTGACGGACCTGGCCCATTCCGAGGGCCGCCGCATCTACGTGGCCATGAACTCCATGCTGAAGCCCGGCGATCCCGGCGCGGCAGGCCGCCTGGTGGCGCGCCTTGCCCGTGACGTGCGGCCCGACGCGCTCATCGTGCAGGACCTCGGCATGCTGGACATCGCCCGGCAGGCCGGGTTTACGGGTGAACTGCACCTGTCCACGCTGGCCAACATCACCCACCCCGCCGCGCTCACCGTGGCGCGCGACCTGGGCGCCAGCCGGGTGATCCTGCCGCGCGAACTGAACATCGACGAAATCCGCGCCTGCGGAAACGCCTGCCCGGACGATCTGGACCTGGAATTCTTCGTGCACGGGGCGCTGTGCTACTGCGTGTCGGGCCGCTGCTACTGGTCCAGCTACATGGGCGGCAAAAGCGGCCTGCGGGGCCGCTGCGTGCAGCCGTGCCGCCGGGTGTACCGCCAGAAGGGCCGCGAGGGCCGTTTCTTCTCGTGTCTGGATCTTTCGCTGGACGTGCTGGCAAAAACGCTGCTGTCCATACCGCACATGGCCTCGTGGAAGATCGAGGGCCGCAAGAAGGGGCCGCACTACGTGTACTACGCGGTGTCGGCCTACCGCCTGCTGCGCGACAACCCGGACGACCCCAAGGCCCGCAAGCAGGCCGAGGACATCCTTGAAATGGCGCTGGGCCGCCCCGGCACCCATTCGCGCTTTCTCCCCCAGCGCGGCGACGACCCCACTGCCCCCGGCGAGCAGACCAGTTCCGGCCTGCTGGCGGGCAAGGTGGGCCAGACGCCGGAAGGGGGCATCTTCTTCAAGCCGCGCTTCGAACTGCTGCCGCAGGACCTGCTGCGCATCGGGTACGAGGACGAATCGTGGCACACCACCCTGCCGGTGGCCCGCCACATCCCCAAGGCGGGCACCTTCAACCTGCGCCTGCCGCGCCACAAGACGCCCAAGTTGGGCACGCCGGTGTTCCTCATCGACCGCCGCGAGCCGGAACTGACGCGCGAAGTGCGCAGTTGGCAGGCCAAGCTGGAACGCCACCGCAGGGGCGGCGGCGAAGGCGGCGCGGTGGACTTCACGCCCAGCTACCCCGCCCCCGGCAAGCCTGCCCGCCCGCTGGACGTGATCCTGCGCGGTTCGCTGCCGCATGGCCGCGAGGGCAAGGCCGGGGTACGTCCCGGCACGGTGATGGGCCTGTGGCTGTCGCCGAAAGCCCTGCGCGAGGTATCGCGCACGCTGTACCCGCGCATCTCGTGGTGGCTGCCGCCGGTGATCTGGCCGGACGAGGAAGCCCAGTGGCTGCGCATGGTCCGCGAAGCCACCCGCGACGGCGCACGCCACTTCGTGCTGAACGCCCCGTGGCAGGTCGGCCTGTTCGGGGATGCGCACGCCCGGCGCGACCTGGTGCTGACCGCCGGTCCGTTCTGCAACACGTCGAACCCGGCGGCGCTGGCCGTGCTGCGCAAGCTGGGCTTTGCCGCCGCCATCGTCAGCCCCGAACTGCCCGGTGAAGACATCCTGGCCCTGCCGCGCCAAAGCTGTCTGCCGCTGGGCGTGGTGCTGTCCGGCTACTGGCCCATGGGCGTCACCCGCCACCATCTGGAGGGGCTGAAGCCGGGCGAACCGTTCAACAGCCCCAAGAACGAGGTGTTCTGGGCGCGCCGCTACGGCCAGAACACCTGGATATACCCCGGCTGGCCGCTGGATATCGAGGACCGCCGAGGCCAACTGGAAGCCGCCGGGTACACCCTGTTCGTGCGCATCGACGAGCACCCGCCCCTGACCGTGCCCGAACCTCGGCGGACCAGTCCTTTCAACTGGGACATTCCGCTGCTGTAGCCAAATCGGAGCTTCCGCCCGTTGGCGTCGTCAAACGCCGCCTCCCATTTCGGTCGAATACGATAAGAGTATACTCCCTCATGGCAGGCGGCGTTTTCCTCGCCAACGAACGAAATCTCCGATTTGGCAGTCCTGCCTGCATTGAAGAAGCCCTAGCCCGCCATTAGACAATGAGGGCGGAAGGTATACGACCTTCCGCCCTCATGCTGCATCCGTACTTACCCGAACAGCCGCGCCAGATGCGCCCTGTACCGTTCGCAATCTTCCTCGATGCGCGGATTCTTGATCACGTCGTGGCAGCAGAAGGTTTGCAGCGGCGTCATGCCGAAAAACCGGAAATTCATGTGCGCGGGAAAGAACAGGTCATCCACGGTCTTGCCGCCGAACAGGTACTGACCGGCATCGCCGAAGGCCTCGGCGGGCGCGTTGAAGGTCAGCGAAAGCATATACTGCTTGCCGTGCAGCGACCCGCCCGAACCGTACTGCAACTCCGGCGCGGAGCGGCTGCGGCCATCCCCCTTGCACAGCCTGCCATCGGTGCCCGTGGAATAGACCAGGTCCATGTACTTCTTGCAGCTCCACGCAAAGCCCATCCAGTTCACCGGCGACTGCACGATGATCCTGTCCGCCCACAGGTGGCGGTCGATTTCCGCCGCCACATCATAGGGTTTCGCGGTTTCGGTCACCTGCACGGCGTGGCCCAGCCCTTCCAGCGTGGTGCGTGCCAGTTCCATCAGGTGGCGGTTCAGCCCGCCGGGCGAATGGGGATAGGGCTCGTGCCCATTGATGATCAGCACGTTCATGGCAACCTCGCTAAGCTGTGCGCCCGCCCGCAGAAACAGGCTGCCGGATGTCGGGCGCGGTTTGGTCACTATTCCCTACATACCGCGCCGGGCATCATGGTCAAGCAGGCACTTTTTGGTGCGTGTAATGACCGCCGCCACACGCCCCCATCTGATACTGCGGATTCCCCCACGCATTCTGCGCCGCTGCTCATCGCACGCAACAAAAGACGCCCCCTCCGGCAGGTAGGGGGCGTCCTGTTTCGCGCGTCCGGGCTTCAGGCGGACCCGTAGGCGCGTGGCGGTCGAATGGGGTGAACGTTACGGTACCAGCGAGGGGCCAAGGCCCATGGCCACGCCCAGCACCGCACCCATCAGCACGGCCAGGGCCAGACGCACCAGCACGGGCGGGCGTCGGTCTGGGCGGGGCTGAATAAGGGCAAGGGCAAACATGACATGCTCCGTAAGGTTGCGGAGGGATGGAGCGGGCGGTCGGGACCTTCCCGAACCGCCTGTCGTGCTCCACCTGTCCGTACGCACCAACCGGCCACAGGGGCCGAGTGCATGGTCTGGACGCTACGGCGCGCCGAATGATATGTCCAATTCGAATTTTCTTATAAATTGATATGCAGGAGATATTGATAATGGAGCTGCGCCAATTGCGCTACTTTCTGGCCGTGGCCGAAGAACTGCACTTCGGGCGGGCCGCCCGGCGCATGCATGTTTCGCAGCCGCCGCTCAGCCAGCAGATTCAGGCGCTGGAAGAGGAACTGGGGGTACGCCTGTTCGACCGCACCAGCCGCACGGTGCGGGCCACCCCGGCGGGCGAGGCCCTGCGCGACGACGTGCGCGACCTGCTGGCCGGACTGGACGCGGCGGTGGAGCGGGCGCGCGGCACGGCGCGGGGCGAGCGGGGGCGGCTGCGACTGGGATTCGTGGTCAGCGCGGCAGCCACGCGCTTTCCGCAGGCGGTTGCCGCCTATCGGGAACGCTGCCCAGACGTGCGGCTGGAACTGCGCGAAATGGGCACCCTGCTGCAACTGCGGCGCATCGAATCCGGGGATCTGGACGTGGGCCTGCTGCGCAATCTGGACGGCCTGCCGGAGGGCTTCGACCACGCGCCGTTCCTGCACGAGCCGCAGGTGGTGGCCCTGCCCGCGCAGCATCCCCTGGCCGGGCTTCAGGTGGTGCCGCTGGCCGCACTGGCCGGGGTGCCGCTGATCCTCTACCCGCGCCGGGTGTTTCCGGCGGCGTACGACGCCATCATCGCCGCATGCAGGGCGGCGGGCTTTTCGCCCCGGGTGCCGCAGGAAGCAGTGGGGCTTAATACCCAGCGCGCGCTGGTGGCGGCGGGGGTGGGCGCGGCCATCGTGCCCGCATCCGCCCGCAGCGAACCGCGCGAGGGCGTGGTGTACCGCGACGTGGCCGCAGGCAATGGGGGTACGGGCGATGCACCCGGTCTGCCGGACATCCGGCCCGGCCTGCCCGATATCCGTCTGGATCTGGTATGGCGCGCCGGACGCGACGACGCCCTGCTGCGCGGCTTTCTGGACGTGGTGGGAAAATTCAGCGGGCAAGACAACGCCGGCGAATCAGCAGACGATGACACCGTACCGCCGTTCACGGGGCATTCGAATGGTACGGACCGAGAAGACACGGAAGGGGATGGTGCCGCAGACTGAAAGAGCCGCAGTGGCGCGCGAATCCGCCCCGCCTCCCTGCGGATGGTGCGACCTATCCGCCCAGCCAGAGCACCAGCGGCGGCCAGAAGGTCACCAGCAAAAGGTCGGCCAGCAGCACCGCCAGCAGGGGCATTATGGCCCGGCTGATGGCCGACAGCGGCGTACGGGCGATGGAACACGACACCACCAGGCACACCCCCAGCGGCGGGGTCAGCATGCCGATGGCCAGGTTCACCACCACGATGACCCCCAGGTGCACCAGGTCGATGCCCAATGCGGGCAGCAGCGGCACCAGCACCGGCACGAACAGCAGTATGGCGGCGGTGGTTTCCAGAAACGCGCCCACCACCAGCAGCAGCAGGTTCACCAGCAGCAACAGCGCCACCCGGTCTCCGGTCAGGGACAGCAGGCCACCCGCAATGGCCTGCGGCAGCCGTTCCAGCGCCATCACCCATCCGAACAGTGATGCGGCGGCGATGATCAGCATGACCACGGCGGACGTCACCCCGGCGCACAGGGCCAGACGCGGCAGATCGCGCCAGCGCAGTTCGCGGTGGACGTACAGCCCCACCAGCAGGGCGTAGGCCACGGCCATGGCCGCCGATTCGGTGGCGGTAGCCACCCCGCCGATGATGGTCCCCAGGATGATGGCGGGCGCACCCAGCGCCCATGCCCCGGAGCGGACGGCGGGCCACAGGGCGCGCGCGTCGAAGCGCCGTTCCGGCACCCGGCCCGTGCGCCGCGCCTCCACCACGCACAGGACCACCAGCGACATGCCCATGAGCAGCCCCGGCAACAGCCCGCCCGCAAACAGCCGCCCGATGGAGGCCCCGGTCAGCGCACCGAACACGATCATGGGGATGCTGGGTGGAATGATCACCCCGATGCATCCCCCCGCGGCCTGCACCGCGCCCGCCAGCGGGGCCGGGTAGCCGCGCCGGATCATGGCCGGAATAAGGATGGACCCCACGGCAGCCGTATCGGCGGCGGCAGAGCCGGACACCCCGGCAAAGAACATGGCCGACACCACCGAAACAGCCGCCAGACCGCCCGGCAGATGGCCCACCAGCGCATCGGCCAGGGCCACGATGCGCCGCGAAATGCCCCCGGCGGACATCAGTTCGCCCGCCAGCATGAACAGCGGCACGGCCAGCAGGGGAAAGGAATCGGCTCCGGCATACAGCCGCTGCACGGCCAGCATGGGTTCCAGCCCGCCGGGCATGGTCAGCCCCTTGGCCAGCACGGCGGCAAAGGCCGCACCGCCCAGGGCCACGGCCACCGGGGCGTTCAGCGCGAACAGCAGCACCATGCCGCCGAACAGGATCAGGGCCACCATGTCAGCGGCCCTCCGGGGCAGGGGCCTTCATGGTTGCGGAAGACGGCGGGGCGGCAGCGTCTCGTCCCGCGTCACGGTCCACATCACGATCCGCGTCACGATCCATATCAGGGCCCGTCATGCCGCACGGCAGCGAGGCGTCGCCCATGCCCTGCCCGGCACCACCGGCACGACCTGCACCACCGGCAGCAAAGGGCCACAGGTGGGCCAGCAGGTCCGCCAGTCCGTGCAGGGTCAGCAACGCCCCGCCCACAGGCACGGCCACAAAGACCACGGCCCGCGACACGCCAAGCGCCGCCGTCTGCTGCGGCAGCAGAAACAGGGTAAACCGTGCGCCATGCCAGGCCACGGCGGCGAAAAAGGCCACGCACAGGCACAACACCAGCAGCCGCGCCCGCCATGCCCACTCCGGCGAAAAACGCGCCACCAGCGCGTCCATGCCGATGTGCGCCCGCCCCCGCCAGGCCACCGAAGCGCCGATGAAGGTCAGTTGCACCAGCAGGGCGCGGCCCAGTTCCTCCGACCAGAACAGCGAATTGTTGAAGGCGTAGCGAAACACCACCTGCGCGATGAGCAGCCCGGCCATGACCAGTGTTGCGCCGATCAGCCAGACGCGGGCCACGGCGTCGCAGCGCGCGGACACGGACAGCAGCGCCCGGGTGGCGGCAGGGCCGGGGCCACGGCCCCCGCCATTGCCCCCTGCCCCGTTGGTTCCGGTCACGTTGTCCCCGAAAACGTCGTTCCCGGACACGTCGCTCCCGGACACGTCGCTCCCGGTCCCACTGCGCGGGGACGCGGCTTCAAGGGTGCCCGGCGCGGGCGATGCGGCAGTGCCTCCCGCCGTCATTCCGCCCCCTGACGCCCCACCGCCGCCAGCACGCGGGCCAGCATGTCGCGGGTGCCCGGCTGGGTGAACATGGGGCTCTGGCGCAACGCGTCGGCACGGGTCTGGAACGAATCCAGGTCCGGCGCATCCACCACCTGCATGCCTGCTTCGCGCAGTTGGCGCAGATAATCGGCGTCCTTCCGGCGGTTGTAGTCCCGCTGGTACACGGCGGCGTCGGCCATGCACTGCATGACCAGCGCCCGGTCCGCCTCGGGCAGCCCGTTGAACCAGGCCAGGTTGGCCAGGTCCGCGTGGGCGGAATACACGTGCCCGGTCAGCGAAAGGTATTTCTGCACCTCGGGCATGCGGTATTCCGCGATGACCCACAGGGGGTTTTCCTGCCCGTCGATGGTGCCCTGCTGCAATTCCGCATAGATGGGCCAGCCCATGGGCGTGGGATTGGCGCCAAGGGTACGCCACAGTTCGCGGTGCAGGGTGGATTCCAGCACGCGGATCTTCAGGCCGCGCACGTCGTCCGCGTTGCGCACCGGGCGCACGTTGTTGGTCAGATGCCGAAAGCCGTTCTCGGAAAAGTGCAGCCCCTTCAGGCCCACCCGCTCCAGCGCATCAAGCAGCGACCTTCCCACCGGCCCGTCCAGCACGCGGTCCGCTTCTGCCGCATCGCGGAACAGGAAGGGGTAGTCCAGCACCTTCACCTCGGGCACGAACGGGTCCAGCACGCCCAGGGTGATGATGGCCAGCTGCACGCCGCCCAATTGCAACTGCTGCAGGATTTCCGTCTCGGTGCCCAAGGTGCCGGAATGGTGCACCACCACCCGGTAGGCCCCGTGCGAGCGTTCTTCGAGCAACTGCCGGAACCGTTCGGCGCAGACGTGCTGGGCCGAACCGGGGGTGGTCACCACGGCCAGGGTCAGTTCCGTGGGCGCGGCGCAGGCGGGGCGGGGCCAGCCAGGCAGGATGGCCGCCAGGCAGGCCAGGGCCAGCCCAAGGGACGCGGCAAGGGGGCGTCCCCGGCGGCAGCAGGACAGGGCAGTCATTTGCGGACGAAGGGCATGGAGGAAACGGAGCGTGCGAAGGAAACGATGCATGGCAGTCCTCAGAAGGTGGCGGAAGGGAAAAATCGGCGGCGGGGGCACGGCGGAAAAACCGCGGCCCCGCATCGGAAACCCTGCGGAAAGCGCACGATGCCGCAGCGGGAATACCATGCCGTCACAGGTTGAAATACCGATAGCCGTATGATAAGCATGCGATATTCACCCTGCGGGAAAGGCGCTCCTCGGCGGGCCCCACACACAGATGGTCGTCGGGCTGTCTCCAGGCCGCTGCCAGACCTGCGGGGGCGCGCACCATAGCCGCTCGCACGGCAGGGTTCAACCCCCGTCGCGCCCCGCTGGCCGTCCGGCCACCCGGCCCGGCCACTGTCTGCCTGACCACTGTCTGCCTGACCACTGCCTGCCTGGTCAGTCACGCCGGACATTGCAATGGGCGCAGCCTAGCACACAACGCCGCAACGCGCACCCGCGCCCGTACGGCGGGTACGGCGGGTGCGGCGGGCTCAGCGGACACGGAACGCGGCAGCGCACAAGGGCCCCCACAGCGGGGCCCGCCCCACCGCCCACCCTGCCCGCACGGCGCACCACGCATCGCACCTGCCGCGACACACCAAAAGGATTTCCATGACCGAAGGCAACCTGACCCACCGCGACCTCGCCCGCCTGCTGGGCGTTTCCGAAACCACGGTCAAAAGCTACCGCCGCAAGTTCCCGGACTGCATCCCCGTGGCCAGCCAGGGCAAGCCCATCCGCTTCACGGCGGAGGCGGCGGCGGTGTCCCTGCGCATCCGCGACCTGTTCGAGATGGGCATGTCGGTGGAAGAGGTGCGCGCCCGCCTGGCCGCCGAGTTCGTGTGGATAACGCCGGAAGCCCCTGCCAGTGACGACCGGGACGATGCGGAATCCGCCGAACCCGCCGCACCTGCCACCTCGGCCCAGCCCGCGCGGGTGGAACTGCCGCAGGACTTCACCCTGGCCGTGAGCAACCTGGCCAAGAGCATGGTGGGGCTGACCCAGCAGCAGAACGCCATCCTCAAGCGGGTGCAGCACATCGAGACCCTGATCACCGCGCTGGCCCCCGTGTCCGGTGATGGAAGCGTACCGGGCGCGACTGGCGAAACTGGCACACCGGGCGCGACCGGCTTGCAGGGCCGCCCCGCCTGGCTGGACGAGGCGCAGGCGCTGGCCGCGCGGTTCGAGGCCCTGCTGGGCGCCGTGGCCGGTCCCGAGGGCGCTGACGCGGGGCACCCCGCATCCGTGGCTGCGCCCCGCGCCCCGTCCTCCGCCCCCGCAACGCCGGAGAACCCCGCCCCCGCGACACCTGGCGGCGAAGCAACCGACGCCGAGGCCGACGCCGCTCTCGCGTCCTCCGCCCCCTCTGCCCTTTCCGGCGGCCGGGTGGTGCCCTTCCCCGGCGGCATGGCCGTCCCGGCGTCCGACGTCCCCAACGGCCCCACCTCTCTGGACGCCGCCTTTCCCGCGCCGCAGGATCCACCGCGCCACCTGCTGGCCCTGCCGCTGGTGGTGCAGTCGCCCCAGGGCGAATTCCTGGGCGTGGCCGGGCGGGCCCGTGGCCGCTTCTGCATCAACGACCTGAAGGCCATGCTGGCCTTCGCCTTCCAGCCGCCGGACAATTACGTCCTGCGCAGCGAACCCGCCGAGGACGGCGGTTGGTGGCTGACCCTGGAGCAGCCGCAGGCCGAAACCCCGTACGACGTGGTGCTGCTGGTGGACGAATCGGTTACCCCGCGCGGCAACCAGGTGGCCGTGGTGCGCCGCTACGTGGCCAACGGCGTGGAAAGCCACCCCACCGAAATCTACGGCTTCCTGCGCGCGGTGCAGGGCTAGGGCCTGCCGCCGCCCCCATGTCGGCAACACGCCCAGGCGGCGCGAACTGCGCCGCCTGCTCCGGCGTATTCCGGTAAGCACGCCTTCACGTCTTGCATCGCAACGGGATATCGCGCATGGACCTGGCGGGCGCGCGGGCGCCCGCCGCATCATGCCCAGGCCCGCAAGGCGCCTTCCACGCAATACGCCACGCGGCCATGCCCGCACGACAAAAGCCCATGAAACTCCCTTCTCTCAGCCTGCGGGCACGCTTCGCCCTGACCTTCGCGGGGCTCATCCTTGTCCTGTCCGTCTGCCTCGGCCTGTTGGTGGGGCACCGGTCCGGCCAGCTGGTCCGCGCCCGGATCGGCAGCATGCTGTCCGAAACGGCCTACCAGATGGCCGACAAGCTCGACCGCTCCATGTGGGCGCGGAGCGGCGAAATCAACATGCTGGCGACACTGGACGCCCTGCGCAAACCCGACGATACCCGGTCGGTGCGCGCCCTGCTCGACCAGTTGCAACACGCCCTGCCCATCTTTTCGTGGGTGGGCTTCACCGATGCCTCGGGCCGCGTGCTGGCGGCCACCGGGGGCGTTCTGGAAGGCGTGGACATTTCCGCGCGGCCGGTGTTCGCCAAAGGTTCGAAAGCCCCCTTCGTGGGCGACGTGCACGATGCCGTGCTGCTGGCCAGACTGCTGCCCAATCCCTCGGGCGAACCCATGAAGTTCGTGGACATCAGCGTGCCCGTGGCCGCGCCCGACGGCAGTCTGGCCGGGGTGCTGGCCGCCCACCTGAGCTGGGAATGGGCACACCAGATCGAGCGCACCATTTTTCGTTCACAGCGGATAGACCAGAGCATCGAGGTGTTCGTGGTGGCCGCCGACGACACCGTACTGCTGGGCACCTCGCCCGCGCCGGGCACCCCGCTGCCGCTCGATGTCGTGGCCAGCGCCCGCACGGGCGCCGTGGGGTGGAGCGTGGAACGCTGGCCCGACGGCCAGGACTATCTGACCGGCTACGCCACGGGCGCGGGCTTCGAGGATTACAGGGGCCTCGGCTGGACGGTGCTGGCCCGCCAGCCCCTGGCCAGCGCCCACGCGCCCGTGCGGGCGCTGGAACACGACGTGCTGGTCGCGGGCCTGCTCATGGGCCTGCTGTTCGCCGTCATCGGCTGGTTCGTGGCCGGGTCCGTGGCCCGGCCCCTGCGCCTTCTGACCCGGGCCGCCGACCGGTTGCGCAACGGCGGGCACCAGGAAATTCCCGAACTGCGCGGCGTGCCCGAAATCGAAGTGCTGTCCGCCTCGCTGCGGGGCATGGTGGACGCCCTGACCCACAAGCAGCACGCCCTGGACCACATGGAAGCCATGGCCCTTAACGACAAGCTTACCGGGCTGCCCAACCGCCGCGCCCTGGAACAACACCTTGCCCGCGCCGTGGGCCAGTCGCGCCGGGGCGGTAGGGCGCTGACCCTGCTGTTCATGGATCTTGACGGATTCAAGGCGGTCAACGACACCCTGGGGCATCAGGTGGGCGACGCACTGCTGCGGCAGGTGGCCGAGCGGCTGCGCGACTGCCTGCGCGAAGGCGACGTGGTGGCCCGGCTTGGCGGCGACGAGTTCGTCATGGTACTGCCCAGTGCGGAAGACCACCCCCGCGACGGCGCCCTGCTGGTGGCCGACCGTGTCGTCCAGGCCCTGGGCAGGCCGTTCGCCATCGCCGGGGAACTGGTGCACGCTGGCTGCTCGGTGGGCGCGGCGGTATGGCCCCTGGACGCGGAAGACGTCCACGAGGTGCTGCGCCTTGCGGACACCGCCCTGTACGCGGCCAAGCGCGCCGGGAAATGCTGCGTCGTGTTCCACGACAGCGAGTCCGCGTGACGGATTTCCCCCCCGGAAGAGCGGACGGAATCAGGCATGTTCCCCACGGGCGGCGACGCGCAACGGCACGCCCCCGGCACCCTGATCGACACGCGGGCCGACACACGTTCGACGAATTGTAACATCCATGTGACGGGCGCGACACGGACCCGCGCGAGACAAGGATGATGAAACAGTACTCCCTGCGCAAACGGCTCGTCGTGGGCACCTGGCTGCTGCTGATCGTGGCGCTGCTGCCGCCCTATCTCTATTTCGACAAGACCCTGCGCCGCGACGTGCTGCTGGAGGCCAAGGCCCGCGCCGCCGAGGACGTGGACACCACCTACTGGCTGCTGCGCGAGCACCCGCGCTTTCCCTCGTACCGGCATCTCAACGCCTGGGTCACGGAATTCTCCCGCCGCACCGGCACCCGCATCACCTACATCGTGGACGGCCACGTCATGGCCGATTCCGACGTGCCGTACGAGCGCCTGTCCACGCTGGAGGACCACGCCACCCGGCCCGAGGTGGTGGCGGCCCGCACCGGCGCGCTGGGCACCGACGTGCGCTTCAGCGCCACCCTGGGCAAGGATCTGATCTACGCCGCCCGCAAGGTGGACGGCATCGCCGGGCTGGACCCCGGCACCCTGCGCCTGGCCCTGCCCCTGTCGGTGGTGCACGACCGGCTGGACCGCATGGAAAAGGGGCTGGTGTGGGCCTTCCTGTTCTCGCTCATGGCCAGCGGCGCGCTGGGCCTTCTGGTCACGCGGCCCCTGCTGCGCGGCATGGAAACCATGGCCATGGCGGCCCAGGCCATCGGCCAGGGCGAATACGGACGCCGCATCCGCGACATACCGGGCCGCGAGCTGAGGCCCCTGGCCCACGCCATCAACGGCATGGCCCACAACATCGAGCAGCACCTGCACCAGTTGAACGAACAGAAGGGGCGGCTGGAGGCCGTGTTCAACGGCATGCACGAGGGGGTCATGGTGCTGGACGCCGCCGGGCGCATCGAGTCCATGAACCGCGCGCTTACCGCCATGTTCACGGGCATCGGCAACAAGCTGGGGGCCACCCCGCTGGAAGCCACCATGAAACCGGAACTGCAGCGCATGGTGGATGAAATGCTGGTTTCGCCCAACGCGCGCGGCACCAGCATGCAGGCCGACCTGGGCGAGGGACGCGCCTTCGAGATTTCGCTGGTGCCCTTCCGCGATGCCTCGGGCCAGCGCATGGTGCTGGTGTTCCACGACATCAGCGAGCGCGAAAAGCTGGAGCACATCCGCCGCGACTTCGTGGCCAACGTTTCGCACGAGCTCAAGACCCCGCTTACCAGCATCAAGGGCTATGCCGAAACGCTGCTGGAAGGGCCGCCCGCCTCGCGCGACCAGATGTCCGCCTTTTTGCGCACCATCCTCAAGAATGCCAACCATATGACCAAGATGGTCAACAGCCTGCTGGTGCTGGCCCGTTCGGAGCACAAGGGCGACAAGGTGGCCCTGACCGGCGTGGACGCCGCGGAGGTGCTGCGCCAGACCGTGCGCGAACTGGAGCCGGTGGCCACGCGCAAGGACATCACGCTGGAAAACGGCGTGGGGGCGGGCCCCCTGGCGGTGCTGGCCGACCGCGACGGACTGGTGGAGGTGTTCCGCAACCTGCTGGACAACGCCATCAAGTACAGCCCCCCGCAGACGCGGGTGGCCGTGTCCGCCACCGCCGCCGACGGCAGGGTGACCCTGTGCGTGAGCGACCAGGGACCGGGCATTCCGGAAAAGAGCCGCGACCGCATCTTCGAACGTTTCTACCGCCTGGACCGCGACGGCGACGGCGCCAAGAACGGCAGCGCGGGCCTGGGCCTGGCCATCTGCCGCCGCATCGTCATGAGCCACGGCGGGGACATCTGGGTGGAAAGCCCGCTGGATGCCGTCACCCGCACCGGGGCCGCGTTCTTCGTGATGCTGTTCGCCCCCCGGCCCGAGGACGAAGGGCTGGACGAAAACGGGCCGGATGATGACGGAATGGACGGTGGCGGAATGGACAGCGCCCCGGCTACCCCGATTACCCCGGACACCCCGGACACCTCGGCAATGCTGCATGCCGCTGCGGCCACGGAAATGGACGCCGCGGCCGACGATTCGAATACGCCGGAAAATGACGGGGCAGGCGGCCCGCCCGACCCGTCACCCCGGGCGTGATCGCCGGATTCGGCCCGCACCATTCCCCGGATTCAGTCCGCACCGTTCCGCTGATGGCCTTTGGCCGCCTTCACCGGACTTCGCCGCAGGAAAGTGCGAAGACAACGCGCGGGCGATGGCAACAGAAGAGAGGCGTGGCGGATTCGCGCGCGCTGCGGCTCTTTCAGTCTGCGGTGCCCTCTCCTTGAATGACAACGGATGGTATCCCGGCATGGCCGGGCCATGGCCGGAGTATGGCCGGATTATGGCCGGACCATGGGGGGGGGGGGACGCCGCACGGCGTCCCTCGTACGTTGTGGCGCGTGGGGCGTTTTGCGAGCCGGGCGCGGAAACGCGGGGCCGGGGCGGAAACAGGGGCAGGATGGCGCAGCCCGTGCCCACCGGCGCGGCATTGCGCCGCACCATCGCAGGCGCACCGGACGCCGGACGCAACAAGCCCGCCACGTTCGCGCGGGCGCGAAGACGGCGGGCAAGATGACTGGCCCCGAAGGCCGAAGGGGGACGCACTTCCGCCCGGCATGCGACACACGCCGAGGCGAGGGGAAGAACCGAGGCCGCGAAACGCGGCGTGGGACGGAGGCTATTTCATGCGGTAGGTGATGCGGCCACGCGTCAGGTCGTACGGCGAAAGCTCTACCTTCACACGGTCGCCGGGCAGGATGCGGATGTAGAACTTGCGCATCTTGCCGGAGATGTGGGCCAGCACTTCGTGGCCGTTCTCGAGTTCCACACGAAACATCGCGTTGGGCAGGGCTTCCTGCACAACGCCGTCAACCTCGATGGCATCTTCCTTTGCCATGGTTCCTCCGTCTCGTTCTCTCGCACCCCGTGCGGGCGGGGCAAAACAACTGCATCGCCATTTCACATAACGCCGGTTTTGTCAACAAAACCGCGCCGCACAAGGGTTCGCGCCCCGTTTCGGACTGCGGAACCGGATGCTGTGTTTCCACTGTGCTCCGGCGGCCCATTGCGCGTGGAACGGCAGGGCATGAACGGGCAGGGCATGAACGGGCAACGGCTATCGGAGGCCGACCATGGCGGGGTGACCCGCCTTCTATCGCGCGGCAGGCCCTTGCGCCGTCCTACGGCTGCGCAGCAGCAGCCACAGCCCCACGCCAAACAGCGGCAGGCACAGCACCTGCCCCATGGTCAGCCAGCCGAAGGCCAGATAGCCCAGCTGCGGATCGGGCTCGCGCACGAATTCCACGGCAAAGCGGAAGACCGCGTACAGCAGGCCGAACAGGCCGGACACTGCACCCACCGGGCGCTTGCGGCCGGAAAACCACCATACGGCGGCAAACAGCACCACGCCTTCCAGCGTGGCCTCGTACAATTGCGAAGGGTGGCGGGGGAAGGGGCCGCCATCGGGAAACACCATGGCCCACGGCAGCGTGGTGGGCGCGCCCCACAACTCGCCGTTGATGAAGTTGCCGATGCGGCCAAAGAACAGCCCCGGCGGAATCAGCGGCGCCACGAAGTCCACTACGGACAGGAACTCGCGCCCTGCACGCCGGGCGTACAGCCACACCGCGAACAGCACCCCCAGCAATCCGCCGTGGAAGGACATGCCCCCGTTCCATATCTGAAAGATGGCGGCGGGCTGGCTGACGTAATAGGCCAGGTCGTAGAACAGGATGTAGCCCAGCCGCCCCCCCAGCACCACGCCGAAGATGGCCCAGGTGACCATGTCGTCCACCTGCTGCGGGTGCCAGTCGCTGCCGGGCTGCGCGGCGCGGCGTCGGCCCAGCCACCAGCCGGAGACGAAACCGAACAGGTACATCAGCCCGTACCAGCGGAACTGCAACGGGCCGATGGAAACGGCCACGGGATCTATGCGGGGATATGCGAGCATCGGGACTCCCGGTGATGCTTGGGTTGCGGAAAGGGGTGGGGCGGCGACGCCTGGCAAAGCGGACGGCGCAGGCCGCGCACGGGGGGCAAACACCCGACGCTGTGGTACGACCAGTGTCCGCTTCCGTCAATGCCGGGCGTGCGGGGAAGCGGAACCGCCATCACACGGGCAGAAAACCGCCACAACGCCTGGCGGAAGGAGCACGCCGGCAGTTCCCACCCGATCGGCAGCCGTCACGCGTTCGCACTCCCCCGCCCTTACCGTACGCCCCGGCGCACCCCATGAATTCCACGAATCCGGCCAATCCGCACGAATCACACACAAGACTGTTGACAACCCGCAGGGTTTCGGGCAAGAACTTACTTCCGCTTGGGGCTGTAGCTCAGTTGGGAGAGCGCTTGAATGGCATTCAAGAGGTCAGGAGTTCAATTCTCCTCAGCTCCACCAGAATTTCGCAGGGGTTATCCGAAAGGGTAACCCCTGCGCCTTTTTGCGTCCCACACGCCACACCGGGGAGGGCAGCATGGCATTCGGCACATGGTTCACCTATTTTCTGCTCATGACGGCCATTGCGTACACGCCGGGGCCCATGACCATGTTCTCCATGTCCACCAGCGTGCGCAACGGCTTCGCGCGCACCGTGCCCGCCATTCTGGGCGGCTCGTGCGCCTACTGCGTGCAGATGGTGGTGGTGTATTTCGGCCTGGGGGCCATCGTGCAGGGCTCGGTGGTGGTGTTCAACTGCATCAAGTGGGTGGGCGTGGCCTACCTGGTGGCGCTGGCCGTGAAGAACTGGCGCGCCGTGCCCATGGCCAGTGACGAAGAGGACGCCCGGCCCGCTCCGGCCCCGCGCAGGCAGTTCTGCCTGGGCTTTGCCACAGGCATGTCCAACCCCAAGTCCATTCTGGTGTTCACCGTGCTGTTTCCGCAGTTCATCGAGCCCGCCCACTACACCGCGCACTTCTGCATTCTTGCGGGCAGCTTCTTTGTCATTCAGGGCAGCAGCGCGGTGTCGTACGCCCTGTTCGGGGCGCGGGTGTTCCGCTGGCTGCGGCGCCGGTCGCTGGAGCACCTCCAGCACAAGACCACGGCGGCCATCCTGTTCGGCGCGGCGGGGATGCTGGCGGTCAGCAGACGGTAGGAGTTGCTTCTAAATGGTCCTTTCGTCCGTTGGCTGATCGACCCGAAGGGCACGGAGTGTGTCCGTTAAGCGAGCTTGCGAGCTTTACGGGCATCGAGCGCAGAGAGGTCAAACCTCGTCCGCCATGGCTTTGCTGTCCTTATCCGCGCGTTGCGGTCGCCATCCGTAACGCTCGAAGACTCGCATAACGGCTGCCGCGCGTTGCGGTCCCTATCCGTAAGGTTCGCTTCGCTCACCTAACGGCTAGGGCACTCCCTCATGGCAAACTCGTTTTCCTTGCCAACGAACGAAACTCCTCAATCAGAAACAACTCCTAGGACAGCGCTGCGTATCCCCCGCAGTGCCCAACTTGACGCGGGGCGGCGCATCCTGCACACCCGGCATACCGGGTTCTGACGATTCCGAGTCAACACGCAACGCCACCCGCACGGCATTCCCGAGCACCATGGACACACCCGCCCCCAAGAAACGCCCCCGTGGCCGCCCCCGCTGCGACGCCTCGCGCACGCAGATCCTGGAGGCCACCAACGCCCTGCTCGAGGAAGTCGGCTACGCCCGCCTGACCATGGAGGGCATTGCCGCGCGCGCCGGGGTCAGCAAGGCCACCCTGTACCGTTGGTGGCCGGGCAAGGGGGCCGTGGCCATGGAGGCGTTCATGGACGCCACCAACCCGCGCATCGACTTTCCCCACACCGACTCCGCCGTGGCCGACGTGACCGCCCAGATGCATCTGCTGGCCGCCGCCTATCGCGGCGTTACCGGACGGCTGGTGCGCGAACTCATCGGACTTGGCCAGGGCGATCCGCAAACCCTGGCCGCCTTCGTGGAAAGCTACCTGCTGCCGCGCCGCGCGGCGGCCAAGGACACGTTGCGGCGCGGCATCGCCCAGGGCGAACTGCGCCCGGACATCGATCTCGATCTGCTGGTGGACGCGCTGTACGCGCCCATTTTCCACCGCCTGCTGTTGCAGCACGGGCCGCTGGACGATGCGTTCATCCGCGCCGTCGCCGCCACGGCGTTCGCCTCCGTGGTGCTGCCCCGGTAAGCCCCTCAGCCTCCGACCGATCATGGCCGATCCTGACCCGATCATGGCCGATCATGGCCCGATCCTGACCCGATCATGGCTGGTCCTGACTGCCCCCCGACTGGTCCTGACTGGCCCCGACTGATTCGGCTTGGCCCCACGGCCATGCCTGCCCCCCCTGCCCCCTCGTTTCCATGCCAGAACCTCCGCCGCATGCCGCGCCGGAGTTTTTTTGCGTTCCTCACACTTCGCCACTTGACGCCGCCTCATTCTAATTTTAAATACGGTCCGTATCGTTTCTATTAAAAGGAGCCCGCAGCATGTCCCCCATCGTTTCCTCCATGCCTTCCCCTGCCTCGCCGGATTATTCCCAGGCCGCCACTGCACCCCGCGCCGCCACCACCGAACCGGATGCCCAACCGGACAGGATGTCCGGGCACGGACAAGGCCGCGAGCTGAGCGGCGCGCTGGTGCTGCTCATGGCCGCCGCCGCGGGCCTGTGCGTAGCAAGCATCTACTACAACCAGCCCATGCTGGGCATTCTGGCCCGCGCCTTTCATGCCGGGCAGGACGAAATCTCGCTCGTCCCCATCCTGACGCAGGCGGGCTATGCCGCCGGGCTGCTGCTGCTCACGCCCCTGGGCGACCGGCTGGAACGGCGCGGGCTCATCGTCTGGAGCGTGTCCGCCCTGGCCGCGGCGCTGGTGCTGTCCGGCTTCACGCAGGGGTTGTGGACGCTGGCCGCCGCCAGCCTGGCCGTGGGCGCACTGGCCACCGTGGCCCAGCAGATCATCCCCATGGCCGCGCAACTGGCCCCGGACAACCAGAAGGGCCGCGTGGTGGGTCTGGTCATGGCGGGGCTGCTGTCCGGCATCCTGCTGTCGCGTACGGTCAGCGGGCTGGTTTCGGAATACGCCAGCTGGCGTCTGCTCTTCTGGGCGGCGGGTGGGGTATGCGCGGTGCTGGCGGCGGTACTGGCCGCACGCCTGCCCATTGTCCGGCCCGCCACCACCATCAGCTACCCCCGGCTGCTGCTCTCGCTGCTGCAACTGTTTCGCACGCACGGCCTGCTGCGCCGTTCCGGCCTGGTGCAGGGGCTGCTGTTCGCGGGCTTCGTGTCGTTCTGGGCCAGCCTGGCCTTCTTTCTGGAGCAGCCCCCGTTCCGCATGGGCAGCGCCGTGGCCGGGGCGCTGGGTGTCATCGGCATCGTCGGGGTCATGATCGCGCCGCTGGCAGGACGGCTGGCCGACAAGTGGCGCGGGCAGGACGGCAACCGGCGCATCATCGTGCTGGGGGCTGCCGCCGTGGCCGCCTCGTTCGCGCTGTTCTGGGCGGGGCGTGCGTCCATGGCCGCGCTGGTGGCGGGCATCATCCTGATGGACGCGGGGTTGCAGGCGTCCATGGTCGCCAATCAGGCGCGGGTCTATGCGCTGGACGCCGGGGCGCGCAGCCGCCTGAACACCGTGTACATGACCATGATGTTCATCGGCGGCGCACTGGGCACCGCCATTGGCGCACAGGCATACGCGCACTTCGGCTGGGCCGGGGTATGCGGCTTTGGCGCGGCCAGTTCAATGGTGGGGTTTGCCTGCGAATATCTGGGCGGCAGGGCGTAGACGCACCTGATGCCGGGATAAGAGGAGCGAGGATGGCAATCGTGACGCACCGTTGCACACCGGCATGGCAGGGAACATCTGAGCTGTCGCGCACCAGAACACATCAGGCGACATCGGGACGCATCGAACCGGAGCGATTTCGGCCGTGACAGGGTGAAACGAGGGCCAGACAGGACAAACGGGGTGCAGCACCGGAATGCAGCAGGTGAAGTTGAGCTATTTTGCCCCCACCGCTTGACGCCCCGCGCCCGCATCCTGCACATCGGAAGCACACCCCCGGATATCGCGCCGGTGCCCCACCCCCTGCCATCGGAGTCGACAGCATGGGATGCCCGTACTACGCCGCCCTCTGCGCCATCGTGAAGGACGAACACCTCGCCCTGCCGGAGTTCGTTGCCTACCACCACGCCATCGGCTTCGAGAAGTTCATCTTCTACGACAACGAAAGCGCCATCCCCGTGCGCGAAACCCTGAAGGAATACGTGGCGCGCGGCATTGCCGATGTGTACCGGGTGGTGGGCAAAAGCATGCAGATGCCCTGCTACACCCAGTGCATCCAGGATTACCGCCACAAGGCGCGCTGGATCGCCTTCATCGACGCGGACGAATTCCTGATCCTCAAGCGCCATGCCGACGTGCGCCTGCTGCTGTTCGAGTATGAGGCCCACGCGGGTCTGGCCGTGCACTGGGTCACCCACGGTTCTGCCGGGCATCTGGGCAGGCCTGGCGGACTCGTGCTGGACAATTACACGGAATTCTTCACCGACAATCTGCCCGACAACCTGCACGTGAAGAGCATCGTGCAGCCCGCCCGTACCGAGAGAGCGCGCGACCCGCACCAGTTCCTCTTCACTCCCGGCCACGGTTGCGTGGACGAGCACGGCAGCCCGGTGACCAGCGCCTTTGCCCCCTTCACGGCGGACATCGTGCAGCTGAACCACTACCTGTTCAAATCGCAGCAGGATTACGAGGCCAAGATGCGCCGGGGCCGGGCCGACAACCACGAACTCGGCGACCTGCGCAAGCTGGAGGGGTTCTGGCGCCAGGCCACCCGCCCCACGGCGGCGTGGCGGCCCCTGTCGCACCAGCGTTCGCTGCGATTGCGCCAGGCCGTGGATACCGGTCAGCCCTACCGTGACGATGCGCATCTGGACGTAAACGCCGCCTGCGCCGACGAGGCCCAGTTGTATGCCACGGTGCAGGACCACCTGGCCCGCGGGCGGCCCCGCGCGGCCCTGCTGCACGCCGTACTGTACCGCAACACCCACGGCTACTGCTGGAGCGCGGGCTGGCTGACCATGCTGGCCTGGCTGTCCTTGCGCCGCAAGGACATGGCCCTGGCCGAGGCCGACAACCTGCTGCGCCATGAGCCCTCCGTGCGTTCGCACTACCAGCGCTTCTACGTGCTGGACAAACTGGGCGAGCGCGAAAAGGCCCTGCACGCGGGGCGCTACATCCGCTTTGCCTGCGAAATCCTGAAGCAGACCGCCAGCCCGGAATACGCCGAACTGCGCAGGATCGACACCAGGCGCGGCCTGGGCATCTGGTAGGGCAGTACGGGCGCCCGCCTTTCGCCGCGCTTCTCCCAGCCAGACACCCCGTCAGCCACGGCGCTTCCACCCCCCTCCTCTCCACTTGACTGTGCGCCCAGTTCGTGGAATGGGGCGCTTCGCGCACCGTTGTCCTCACGCTCCCGCTCCCGGCAGCCCTCCCCTTGCCACCAACTCCAGGCGCATTCACCCGACCGTCTGTCGGCGGTCGGAAATCCGTCACGCATCTCCGGGTTGTCGCGGGGTATACTTTCCGCACACCCGGCGTCCCCATACACTGCCCGCACTGATTGCCGTCCGCGTCCCGGGCGGCAGTGTCGCCCCGCGCACCCGTTCGGGCATACCGTTGCCCCGCACACAGGAGACCCCCATGCGCTCCATCAAGCTCACCCTGCTCGTGGGCCTTTGCCTTGCCGTCATCGTGCCCTTCGTAGCCATCTATTCCATCATCCATTCGCGGGTCAGCGACCAGGCCGTGGCGGCCTTCTCCACGGCCACCCGCAACGAGATCACCCAGGTGGACCGGGCCATGGGCTTTCTGCTGGACGACGCCCGGCGCAACGCGGCCATGATCGCCGCCAGCCCCCTGAACGGACTGATCGACGAACGGGTGACCAGCTACCTCGGCCCCGAGGAAAAGCCCCGCACCCCCGCCGACGACGATGCCTACGGCCAGCAGATGAGCCCGCTGTTGCAGTGGATCAAGACCACCCACCCCAGCTACGACAGCGTGTACATAGGCACCCGCTGGGGCGGCAACGTGCTCAGCAACGTGCAGGGCACCCGCAAGAGCTACGACCCACGCTCCCGGGTGTGGTGGCAGGTGGCGCTGAAGGACACCTCGCAGCCGCAGGTCACCGCCGCCTACAAGGGCACCACCGGTGATGCCATGATCAGCGTGGCCAAGGCCTACGTGCGCAGCGGCGAGGCCGTGGCCGTGGCCGCCATCGACCTGACCCTGAACGAGCTTTCCGACGCCATGGCCACCATCCGTCTGGGCAAGAGCGGCTACGTGATGCTGGTGCAGGGCGACGGCACCGTCATCGCCAACCCGCGCGACAAGACCATGAATTTCAAGAACATCGCCGACGCGGGCGACCCGGCCTTCAAGACCCTGTTCGATCACGGCTCCGGCTCGACGCAGGTGACCATCGGCGGCACCCCGTGCCTGGCCGAGGTGTTCACCTCGCCCAAACTGGGCTGGAGGTTCATCGGCATCATCGACAGGGCCGAGGTGCTGGCGGGGGCCAACGACCTGCTGCTGCAGATCGGCGTGATCATGGCCGTGTCCGTGGCGGTGATCCTGGCGGCGCTGGGGCTGTTCATGGACCGCCTGGTGGTGCGCGGGCTGCTGCGGGTCACCGCGTTCCTGCGGGGCATCTCGCAGGGCAACTACGCGGCGCGCATCGGCCTTGCCCGGCGCGACGAGATCGGCCAGATCTACACCGCGTTGGACGACATGGCCGCCACGCTGGAAGGCAACATCGCCGAAATCACCCGTAAGACCAAAGAGGCCGAACTCCGGGCCCGAGACGCCCAGGAGGCGTCTGGCCGGGCAGAGGCCGCCTGCGCCATGGCCGAGGTGGCTCAGCGCGAGGGCATGCAGGCCGCCGCGCTGCGGCTGGAGGACGTGGTGGCCCACGTTACCGCCGCTTCTGCAGAAATCGCCCGTCAGACCGAGGAAATCCGCCATGGTGCCGTGGTGCAGGGCCAGCGCATTGCCGAAACGGCCACCGCCATGGAAGAAATGAACGCCACCGTGCTGGAAGTGGCCCGCAACGCGGGCAAGGCCGCCACGGAAAGTTCCGCCGCCAGGGACAAGGCCGTGGACGGTGAACGCACCGTGCAGCGCTCCATCGAAGCCATGCGGGGCACCCGCGACCGTACCATGGGGCTGAAGGCCAACATGGACAACCTGGGCCGCCAGGCAGAGTCCATCGGCACCATCATGACCGTCATCGAGGACATCGCGGACCAGACCAACCTGCTGGCGCTGAACGCCGCCATCGAGGCGGCGCGCGCAGGCGACGCCGGGCGCGGCTTTGCCGTGGTGGCCGACGAGGTACGCAAGCTGGCCGAAAAGACCATGGGGGCCACCAAGCAGGTGGGCGATTCCATCCGGGCCATCCAGGCCGAGGCGCGCCAGAACATGCAGGCCGTGGAAGGCGCGGTGCAGGACATGGCGCAGGTGGTGGAACTGACAGGCACCTCCGGCCAGGTGCTGGACGAGATCGTGCGCGAGGTGGAAACATCCGCCGACCAGATCCGGGGCATCGCCACCGCCGCCGAACAGCAGTCGGCCACCAGCGACGAGATCAACCGGTCCATCGACGAAATCAACCGCATCACGGCAGACACCGCCCACGGCGTGGCCCGCACCTCCGATGCGGTGCGCGAGCTGTCGGAACAGATGGCCCTGATCGGGGGCATCATCCGTGAGCTCAAGGGCGGCAAGTAACCCGCCCCGGCAAGACCCGAAACTGCGACGGCGGGCCGGTCCACATGGACCGGCCCGTTTGCGTTCTGCTCTGTATCGTCGACGGCTGCGGGCACCACTGCCGGGCTGTTCTGTTCCGCGTTGGTCCCGCCGTGCCGCTGGTGACGGCGGCATGCTTTCGCAGGGGGCCCTTGCTGTGCCCGCCCCCCAAAAAAAGGGACACCCCCCGGACCAGGTCCAGGGGGTGCTTGTTTTCGCCCGGCGGGTGCACGCGGGGCGCGGGGCGGGCGGGAGCATGCATGCCCGCCCCGCGCTTTCGGACGAAAGTCCTGTCACGCTAAGGCAGCATCCACTTCAGCGGGTAGGCCTGCAGCATGGTGAGCAGGCAGATGAACCCGGTCATGGCCAAGGAGTGCCACAGGGTGAAGCGGAACAGCTGGCCTTCCTGGCCGACCATCTTGGTGGCCGCGGTGGCGACCGAGATGGACTGGGGCGAGATCATCTTGCCGGTGACGCCGCCCGAAGAGTTGGCGGCAACGGCCAGGTGCGGGTCCATGCCCACGCTGGTGGCGGTGGTGCGCTGCAGGCCGCTGAACAGCGCGTTGGACGAGGTGTCCGAACCGGTCAGGAACACGCCCAGCCAGCCCAGCAGCGGCGAGAAGAACGGGAACAGCCAGCCGGTCTTGGTGAAGGCGAGGCCCATGGTCGAGCTCATGCCGGAGTAGTTCATGATCTGGGCAAGGCCGAGGATCATGGCGATGGTCACGATGGGGAAGCGCAGCTGATGCATGGTGCGGAACAGGCAGGGAATGGCCTGGCCGTAGCCGTACTTGGGCATCATGGGCACCGCGGCAAGGCCGGTGAACAGGATGGCGGTACCGGCGGCGGAGATGATGTTCAGCTTGAACATGGCGCCGTACGGAGCGTTGGCGGCCACGATGGGCGTGGTCTTTTCGATGGCGTTGTGCAGGCCCGGCCAGGCAAAGCCCTTGGCGGCCAGCGGGGTGTAGCCAGCGCCCAGGGCGCCGTCGAGGAAGGGCTTGATTTCCGGCAGGCCCCAGAAGAACACCATGACGGCCAGGATGATGTAGGGCATCCAGGCGCGAATGATTTCGCCGAAGGAGTAGGGCGAGGGTCCGGTGACGGTCGAGGGGGTTTCGTCGGGGAAGTGCCAGGTGGTGGCGGGCTTCCACACGCGCAGCAGCAGCACGAGGCCGATGATGGTGATGATGGCCGACATGATGTCGGGCAGGGTCGGGCCGTGGAAGTTCGAGAAGGCGTACTGCGAACCGGCGAAGCACACACCGGCCACGAGAACGGCGGGCAGCACTTCGAGCGAACGCTTGAAGCCGCACATGGTCACGCACAGCCACAGGGGCACCAGGATCGACAGGAAGGGCAGCTGACGGCCCACGATCTGGCTGATGTGCATGGTATCGAGGCCGGACACCTGACCGGCGACGATGACCGGAATGCCGATGGCGCCGAAGGCCACCGGGGCGGTGTTGGCGATAAGGCAGATACCCGCGGCATACAGCGGGTTGAAGCCCAGGCCCACCAGCATGGCGGCGGTGATGGCCACGGGCGTGCCGAAACCGGCGGTGCCTTCGATGAACGAACCGAACGCGAAGGCGATGAAGATGGCCTGCAAGCGGCGGTCGTCGGTAAGGCGTGCCAGCGAATCCTTGATGATTTCGAATTCGCCGGACTCAACGGTCATGTTGTAGATCCACACCGCCGTGATGACGATCCAGACGATGGGGAACAACCCGTACGCTGCACCGTACAGGGTTGCATTGACGGCCAGGCCGACGGGCATGCCCCACACCAGGATGGCGAGCAGCACGGCCGCAGTGGTGCCGAGGGCGGCGGCGAAGTGCCCCTTCGCGCGGCGCACGGCCAGCATGTAGAAAAGAACGTACAACGGCACGGCTGCGACCAGTGCCGACAAAAGGATGTTCGAGAGCGGATCGTAGTTCTGCACCCAGTTCATGAAACTCCTCCCTTACGGATTTATGATGAGGGCCTGCACCGGCCCCAGCCCATGGGCTTGCTCTTGATGGTCGCATTAGCGCATGGAAAACACGACTTCAAGAAGGGAGAAGAATCTTTTTTTTCAGACTTGACGTATGATTTAGGTAAAAAATCATGCTCAATCTTTTTCAGTACACACAAAAATCCAAATTGTTCATACAAACAATATCTTTATTAGTTTTCATAGACACTAAATATCATCAAAAACAAACTCATTCAGTGCAGACAATATCATAACACAATGATGCTATGCACACTCATGACAATTGATATGTTTTCATACAACCATATCTAAATTGATTATTAAACTCTTGGCAATATCTTGCATGCCGTACTAATGCATAATACCTGCCATGATATGCTTTTCAAGACGTAATTTCTTATTGGCATGACGTTGTCCGCATCCATACCCACCCCCAGCACACCTTTTCCAGACTGCAAAAACGGGCGTGCTGCGTGCTCCGAACATGTCGGCGCTCACAGCGAACGAGCGAACGACGCGGCTGCGCCGTGCGGCAAAACCCCCTCCCTCCGTTTGCCTTGCGCCGTGGCGACTTGCGGACATGATGCCGCGCCCGGGCACACCCCACACGGCAATACATGACGTGCCTGCTCGCTATTTCATAACGATGCGTCACCCCCGGACAGAGACGTGCCAAGTCATTGGCGTCCGAAAAATCGGATAAATTTTTTTGGCACGAGGCATTATTTTTTTGCAAAACCGGGCCGCAAAGGGAGTGGCGGCGCAAAATTACGCGGCGGGACGACGACGGCGAGTGCCGTCAAGAACGGGGGGCACGCAAAAGGGGCGTCTTCGCCGTGTGCGAAGACGCCCCCAAGGGTCGCGTGGTGGGCAATACAGGATTCGAACCTGTGGCCTTTGGCTCCGGAGGCCAACGCTCTATCCATCTGAGCTAATTGCCCGCGAAACGGGACAACTATCGCTTGCCCACCGGCACTGTCAAGACATATGTGATTCCGGCGCGCACCAGACGCCAACCGCCCAGGGCGCGCCCCACTGCCAGACGCAAACATGACTTTCTGGCTCCGGATTTTCGCCGCCACGCGCTCCGTGCACGCGCAAATGGCCGCCAATGTGTGACGGTCTTGAAAAAAATCGTGTCGGACGGCCTTGCAGGCATGGCGCGTCGTGCACATTTTCGATAAAAACATCCCCACCCCACCTCCATTGCGTCGCCCCTCCCGCCCGACCGCTGTCCGTCCGTTTTTCCACTCCGGCTGACACGGCATCGGCCCGGTCCGCACCGCAGGATGCCCACGACCCGCGGACACAGGCGCGCACCGGCTTCGCGCAGATTGTGCGCAGGTTGCCTGCGCACAACGCGGCAGCGCCGCGCAGCGCCATGGAAACGGGCATGAATCCGGAGATTTCATGAAACGCTTCGTGGTCGGCATATCCGGCGCCAGCGGCATGCCCCTGGCCGTCACCCTGCTGCGCGGGCTGCGCGATGCCGCACGCGCCCTGCCCGGTGGTATCCAGGTGCACCTTGTGGTGTCCGAGGCGGCCCGGCAGGTGCTGGCGCTGGAATCGGACCTGCGCGCGGAAGACCTGCTGGCCCTGGCCGACGTGGTCCACGATGCGCGCGACTTTGGCGCGCCGCCGTCCAGCGGGTCGTGGCAGCACGACGGCATGGTGGTCTGCCCCTGCTCCATGAGCACGCTGGCCGCCATCGCCCACGGCACCGGCAGCAACCTGCTGCACCGCGCCGCCGACGTCACCCTGAAGGAACGCCGCCCGCTAGTGCTGGTGGTACGCGAAACGCCCGTAAGCCGGGTGCACCTGCGCAACATGCTGGCCGCCGCAGAGGCGGGCGCGGTGATCATGCCGCCCTGCCCCGGCTTCTACACCCGGCCTGCCAGTGTACAGGACATCCTGGACCACCTTGCCGGGCGCATTCTGGACCAGATCGGCGTGCCCAACGCCCTTGCCGCCCGCTGGGGCGAGGCCGCCGACACGGAATAGCCGCGCCACGGCGCTTGCGATGGATGACCGGCCAGGGTCGGGCGCAGGGTCGCGCCCGGATTGCACACCGGACATCCGCGGCATGCGGCCGCCGCGCGGCACAGAACGGGAACGCCGGTTCCCCCGGTATTGCGTCGATACCGGAAGAAGCCGGAACAACGCTCCCCCCGCCGCATCGCCAACCGGTCCCCCCGTGCGCGGATTGCACGGGGACAGGCCACGGCGAAGCGGAAACCTTTTTTGCGGAAAGGCAGGATCAGACCATGCAGTACAGCCTCACATGGCACGGCCACGCCAATTTCCAGATTTCCTGCGACGGGGCCAACGTGCTCGTGGACCCGTTTTTCGAGGGCAACCCCTCGGCGTCCACCCCGTGGAGCGACATCGCCCCGCCGGACCTCGTGCTGGTCACCCACGACCACGGAGACCACGTGGGCCAGGCAGTGCAGATCTGCAACACCACCGGCGCCCTGCTGGGCTGCATCGTGGGCACGGCCCAGCGCCTGCTGGAAGAGGGGCTGCGCCCCGGCCTGCTGCTGAATTCCATCGGCTTCAACATCGGCGGCACGGTGACCCACAAGGACATCAGCGTCACCATGACCCAGGCCTTTCACTCGTCCGAATCGGGCGCGCCCGTGGGGTACATCGTGACCATGCCGGGCGGATTCACCTTCTACCATGCCGGTGACACGGGCATCTTCTCGTCGATGGAACTGTGGGGACGGCTGCATTCCATCGACCTGGCCATGCTGCCCATCGGCGGCACCTTCACCATGGACGCGCGGCAGGCGGCCATGGCCAGCGCCATGCTGCGCACCCGCTCGGTGGTGCCCATGCACTGGGGCACCTTTCCGGTGCTGGAACAGAACACCGAGCGCTTTCGCGAGCAGTTGCGCAACCATGCCCCGGACTGTCGGCTGTTCGACATGAAGCCCGGCGACGCCATCACCCTGGACATGGGCGAGGACGGCCGGGGCTGCGCGTACTGTTGATCGCACGCGGTCTTTTTTGCCGCTGGCGGGCTGCCCCGCCAGTGCGCAAGTAATACTCGCGCGCCAACGCTCACTACGGGTATTTTGGAAAGAACCGGGCACCAGCCGCGCGCTCGCGGCAACGGACCCGCATCATCAACACTGCAACACGCCTTGCGCGCAACGCGCCGGAATGCGGATTCCGGCCCACGGACGCAAGGCATCGCCTCCGGTTTCGCGTGCGGCTGGCATCGTGCGCGGGAGGTCCGGAGCGAACGGGGTGTGTGCCTCGGTTCGGTACCTCCATGGAACACGCGGCGGTAACATACAAATGGGTTGTCTATCTGGTGCGCTGTGCCGACGGGACGCTGTACTGCGGCGTCACAACGGACATGGAACGGCGCCTTGGCGAGCACAACCGGGGCAGGGGCGCACGCTACACGCGTTCGCGCCGCCCGGTCACGCTGGTCGCCACCGCCCCGTTCCCTGACCGCAGCACCGCACAGAAGGCCGAGCATCACGTCAAACGGCTGCCCCCCGACAGGAAGCAGGAAGCACTGGCACGTTACGCCAACGCACTTCCCGTCGCGGCGCCGCCGAGCGCCCCGCGCACGAAGGAATGAGAATGGAAACCTTACGCTTTGAAGAACTGACCCTTTCAAAGGAAATCCTGAAGGCCATCGAAGAGATGGGCTTCGAAGAAGCCTCGCCCATCCAGGCGCTGGCCATCCCGCACATCCTCGAAGGCCGCGACGTCATCGGCCAGGCCCAGACCGGCACCGGCAAGACGGCCGCCTTCGGCATCCCCCTGCTGGAACGCATCGACCCGCGCGAAAAGGACATCCAGGGCATCATCCTGTGCCCCACGCGCGAACTGGCCATCCAGGTGGCGGAAGAACTTACCCAGCTTGCCTCGCGCAAGCGCGGGCTGTACGTGCTGCCCGTGTACGGCGGGCAGCCCATCGACCGCCAGTTCAAGGCCCTGCGCCGCGGCGCGCAGGTGGTGGTGGGCACCCCGGGCCGCGTCATGGATCACATGGAACGCGGCACCATCAACCTTTCCACGGTGCGCATGGCCGTGCTGGATGAAGCGGACGAAATGCTCGACATGGGCTTTCGCGACGACATCGAACACATCCTGGGCCAGGTGCCCAAGGAAGCGCAGACCGTCTTCTTCTCCGCCACCATGCCCCCGGCCATTCTCGAAATGGCCCAGCGCTTCCTGAAGACGCCCGAATTCCTCAAGGTGACCCAGAAGCAGGTCACCGTGCCCAGCATCGAACAGATCTACTACGAGGTGCGTCCCTTCCAGAAGCTGGAGGCGCTGTGCCGGGTGCTGGACCTGTACAACCCCAAGCGCGCCATCGTGTTCTGCTCGACCAAGCGCGGCGTGGATGAACTGACCCAGCACCTGCAGGGGCGCGGCTACCAGGCCGACGGCCTGCACGGCAACCTCAACCAGTCGCAGCGCGACCGGGTGATGGCGCGCTTCCGCAGCAACGGCATCGAAATCCTGGTCGCCACCGACGTGGCCGCGCGCGGCATCGACGTGGACGACGTGGAAGCCGTGGTCAACTACGACATCCCCAACGCCGTCGAACACTACGTGCACCGCATCGGCCGCACGGGCCGCGCCGGGCGTTCGGGCCGCGCGTTCACCTTTGTTTCCGGGCGCGACTTCTACAAGCTGCGCGACATCAAGAAGTTCACCAAGGCGCACATCGTGCAGCACCAGGTGCCCACGTCCAGCGACGTGGCCACGGTGAAGACCAACCAGTTGCTGGCCGAAGTGCGCCGCCACATCGAGGCGGGTGAACTGGAAAAGTTCACCGACATCATCGAATCGTTCCTTGACGAGGACGTGACCACCGTGGACATGGCCGCCGCGCTGCTCAAGCTGCTGATGCGCCGCGAACTGGGCGACGCCGTGCCCGGTGGTGAAAAGACCCCGGCAGGCACCGGCGCAGAACCCGGCATGGTGCGCCTGTTCCTGAACGTGGGCCGCAAGATGCGCGTCACCGCGCGTGACATCGTGGGGGCCATCGCGGGCGAGACGGGCATTCCCGGTCGCATGATCGGGGCCATCGACATCCGCGACCGCGTGTCGTTCGTGGAAGTGCCCGCCGAGTACGCGCAGGAAGTCATCTCTGTGATGAACGGCAACCAGATCCGGGGCTTCCGCCTTGGGGTGGAGCCCGCGACCCCGCGCGACCGGGAATAGGTGGCGCAGCCGCAAGGACAATGAAAAGGGAGGGCACGGTAACGTGTCCTCCCTTCTGTTTTGTTGGCAGCGTCTGTTTTTGTACGCCTCCGGCGGCCAAGGACGGCAGCCGTTAGGCGAGGTTGCGAGCCTTACGGATGGCGATTGCAGAGCGACTGCCGCCCCTTGGATCCCTTTGGGGGGGCAGCAGTCTGTTCTCAAATGTTTCCCTACCCCGCCCAGGCCTGCCGGGCCAGCGACACGGCCACGCCCCACACCACCAGGCACACGCTGCCATCCAGCACGCGCCAGGCCACGGGCTTGCGGAACAGCGGGGCCAGCACCCTGCCGCAGCCGCCAAGGGCAAAAAACCACAGGCACGAGGCCGTGGCCGCGCCCGCGCCGAACGAAAGGCGCTCCGGGGCCGGGTAGTGCCCGCTGATGCCGCCCAGCATGACCACGGTATCGAGGTACACGTGCGGGTTCAGCAGGGACACGGCCAGCGTGGCCCCCAGCACCCGGCGCAGGCTGGTACGCCCGCCGTCCCCCACCGCCCGGTCGGCTTCCAGAATGCCGGGCCGCAGGGCCGCGCGCAGCGCCCCGAACCCGAACCACGCCAGAAACACCGCCCCGCCCACGGCGGCGCCCTGCCGCAGCAGCGGGCTTGCAGCAACCGCCGTGCCCACCCCGGCCACCCCGGCGGTGATCAATACCACGTCGATGAGCGCGCACAGCGCGGCCACGGTCATGTGGTGGTTGCGGCGCAGGCTCTGGGTCAGCACGAAGGCGTTCTGCGCGCCAATGGCGATGATCAGGCTGGCCCCGATGCCGAGGCCCTGAAGATACGGGGCAAGCTGCATGGCACAACTCCGGAAGCAGAAATGAATGCCCGGCAGACGCCGCCCGTCGTCCGTCGGCACACGTCGTCCAAAGGGGAGACTCCTGAGCGGATATCTCCGGGATTCGTACCGTACGGGCGGCGATCCGCCGTGACGCCCCTGCTCTACCCCGTTCCGCGTCATGCGTGAAATTACTTGTTGTGCTGTTACATAAGCAAACGTAATGATCGGCCATGCTCGACTATCGACTTGTGGAAGCCGTGGCCGCCGTCATCCGTGAAGGGGGCTTCGAACGGGCCGCGCGGGTGCTGCACCTGACGCAGTCCGCCGTGTCGCAGCGGGTCAAGGCGCTGGAGGACCAGCTTGGCACCGTGCTGGTGGTGCGCGCCACCCCGGCCCGCGCCACCGGCGAGGGCCGCCGCCTGCTGGCCCATTGCGACAAGGTGGGGCTGCTGGAAACCGACCTTGCCGCCGCGCTGCGGCCCGAGGGCGGTTCCGATTCGCCGGACGCGGACATCCCCGACATCCCGCATGTTCCATGGACCACCCTGCCCGTGGCCGTGAATGCGGACAGTCTGGCCACATGGTTTCCCGATGCCGTGGCCCCGTTTCTGCGGGCCGAGCGCGCCCTGCTGGACCTTTCCGTGGACGATCAGGAGCGCACCCATCTGCTGCTGCGCGACGGCCACGTGGCCGCCGCCGTGTCTACCCGCGCCGCCGCAGTTCAGGGTTGCCGCTGCCTTCCGCTGGGCCGGGTGGACTACCTGTGCCTGGCCGCGCCCGACTTCGCCGCGCAGTGGTTCCCCGCCGGGCTGACCGAAGCCGCCCTGTGCCGCGCGCCCGCCGTGATCTTCAACCGCGCCGATGAAGTACACCACCAGTTCCTGCGCGGCCTGCTGCCCAGCACCGCGTCCTTCGACCGCATCGCCCGCAGCCTGCCCCTGCACTACATCCCCTCGTCCGAACGCTTCGTGGATGTGGTGGCCCAGGGCCTTGCCTACGGCATGATCCCCCTGCCCCAGGCCCGCCAGCACCTTGCCGAAGGTCGTCTGGTCGACCTCGCCCCCGGCCACGCCGTGCCCATCCGCCTCTACTGGCACTGCTGGGGACTGCGCACCCGCCTGCTCGATGCCCTGACCCAGCATGTGGTCAGCCACGCCCACCAAGTGCTGGCGCAGGAATAGGCGAAGACAATCCATGAAATGAATCGGGGGGAAGGAACCTTTTAAAAAAGGTTCCTTCCCCCCGAGCCCCCCATCCTCCCAAACTTTTTAATTGGTCCGGTGAGCGATTGCGGCACAACTTCCGAGGTGCAATGCCTATGGGGTATGAAAATTCTTATCTCTGGGCGTGGCCCTGCCCACTTGGCGAAAGGGAAAGGGCCACGGAAATGCCCACCGCGCCACCCCATACAGAAAGTTTTGAGGGATGGGGGTCCGGGGGAAGGGAACTTTTTCAAAAGTTCCCTTCCCCCGGTTCGCCTTTATCAAGCCTTCTTCTACTTCCCGGCATCCACCCCGGCATCGCCGAAGGTGGCCATCTTTTCGAAGATATCGGCGGCGCTGCGCAGCAGGAAGATGGACAGCGCGCCGCCGGTGCCTTCGCCGAGGCGCAGGCCAAGGTCGAGCAGGGGGCGGATGTCCAGCTTGTGCAGGATGGCCTTGTGGCCCTGCTCGGCGGAGGCGTGGCTGAACACGCAGTACCCGGCCACGGCGGGGGCGATTTTCCACGCGGCGGTGTAGGCGGCGGTGGAAATGAACCCGTCGATGACGGCCACCATGCGGTGGCGGGCCGCGCCAAGGATGAGTCCGGCCAACGCGGCGATTTCGAGGCCCCCCACGGCGGCCAGAATATCCACGGGGTCGCCGGATTCGACGGTGCGGCGGTTGGCGGCCAGGGCGGCGCGGATGACCTGGGCCTTGTGCGCCACGCCGTGGGCATCCAGACCGGTGCCGGGGCCGGTGACGGCTTCGGGTTCAAGGCCAAGGTACGCGCAGTACAGGGCGGTGGACGGCGTGGTGTTGGCTATGCCCATGTCGCCGGTGCCCACGCAGCGGCAGCCGTCGGCGGCGGCCTGCGCGGCAAGTTCGGCGCCCAGCAGCAGGGCAGCCTCGCACTGTTCGCGGGTCATGGCCGGGCCATGGGTCATGTTGGCGGTGCCGGGGGCCACCTTGCGGCGAATCAGCTGCGGGTGCGGGTCAAAGTCGTCGCCCAGGCACCCGGCGTCCACCACGCGCAGGTCGATGCCCGCCGTGGCGCACAGCACGTTGATGCCCGCGCCGCCGTTCAGGAAATTGAGCACCATCTGGCGGGTCACTTCCTGCGGAAACAACGAGACGCCCTCCGCGGCCACGCCGTGGTCGCCCGCAATGGTGAAAATGCGCGCAGGATCGGCAGCCAGGGGGCGCGCGCCGCCCTGAATGTGGTGCAGTTGCAGGGCCAGGTCTTCCAGACGGCCCAGGCTGCCGCGCGGCTTGGTCAGGTTGTCCAGATGGGCCTGCCCGGCCGGGTCGTGGCCGTGGTCCACGGGGTCGATGGCGGCGATGAGGTCGAGAAGCTGCGGAGACGGAGACGGCATGGGAACCCCCGGAGTGTCGGTGTGGAACAGGAACCGGCGCACGGTAGCGCCACGGGCCGGGCAAGGCAAGCCGGACGAAACGGGCCGGGACACAGGGCTTCTGCGCCCCTGCCCCTTGCCGTTGCCCGCCGCAGGTCGCATAGTGATGCGTGCAAAAATCGAGAACCTCAGGGGAGCACCCACGATGTTCATGCATGGATTGTTGTCCCGCCGTACCGCAACGCCCCGCCGTGCCGCCCACGCCGGTTGCCTTGTCCTGATCGCCCGGATCGCCGGACGCGCGACCCTGGCCCTGACCGCCCTGGCGGTAGCCATCGCCTTCGCCCCGCTGCCCCACGCGTTCCCGCTTTCGCCCCGGCCCGCGCTGGCGGTGGAATCCCGGCCCGCGCCGTTGCAGGCGGATCAGCCGGTATCCTCGCAGCCGGGCCGCGCGGCCATCACCGTGCCCACGCCGCGTTCGCCCTCCCTGCCACCCGGCATTCCGGACAACAGCCCGCGCCTCACCCCGGTGGTGCGCGCGGTCAGCGCCGTGGCCCCCGCCGTGGTCAACATCACCACCGCGCGGGTGGTGGAACGCAACTTCAACCCCTTCCCCGGCCTGATGGACGACGAGGCCGCGCGCGAAATGTTCCCCAGCCTGCCCACCCAGCGCCAGACCCGGCGCAGTCTGGGTTCCGGGGTGATCATCAACCCCGACGGCGGGCACACCGGCATCGTGCTGACCAACGCCCACGTCATCGCCGGGGCCACGGGCATCGCCGTGCACCTGCTGGATGGCCGCTCGCTGGATGCGGAACTGCTGGGGGCGGACACCGATTTCGACATCGCCGTGCTGCGCGTGCCCGGCGCGCAGAACCTGCCCGCCGTGAAGATGGCCACCTCGTCCGACCTGATGCCCGGCGAAACGGTCATCGCCATCGGCAACCCCTTCGGCTTCGCGCACACGGTGACCACCGGGGTGGTCTCGGCCCTTGGCCGGTCCATCAAGGTGGAACAGGGCATGATCACCGACCTCATCCAGACCGACGCCGCCATCAACCCCGGTAACAGCGGCGGGCCGCTGCTGAACATCATGGGCGAGCTCATCGGCATCAACACGGCGGTCTACGCCAAGGGCGAGGGCATCGGCTTCGCCATTCCCGTGGACAAGGCCCGCCGCGTGGTCGAGGAACTGCTGGGCCAGGGCCGGGTGGACCCGGTGTGGCTGGGCGTGCTGGGGCAGGACATCGACCAGCGCACGGCGGCCTGGCTGGGGCTGAAGCGCGCCTCGGGCATGCTGGTGACCGAAGTGCAGCAGGACACCCCGGCGGCAAAGGCCGGGCTGCGCGCGGGCGACGTGCTGGTCTCCCTCAACGGCAACCCCGTGGAAGACAAGGACGCCTACATCATGCTGCTGCGCAACTACACCCACCGCGACACGCTGGAGGTGGGCCTGCTGCGCGAAGGCAGAACGACCACCCTGCGCATGACCCCGGCCGTGTTCACGCAGGACATGGCGGAACGGCTGTCCGAGCGGCGCTGGGGGCTGCGCGTGCAGGAAGCGCAGGATCAACGAACCGGAGGCGTACGCATCAACGCCGTGCTGCCCTCCAGCCCGGCCGCGCGGCTGGGGTTGGCCCCGGGCGACGTGGTGCGCCAAGTGGGCAGCGTGCGCGTGGGCAACACCCGCGACTTTGCCCAGGCTTTTGCCCGCTACCGGCTGGCGGGCAAGGTGACCCTGCTCATCCAGCGCGGCGGCAAGGGGTACTACGTATCGCTGGCGTTGTAGGCGCTGCCGCGGGGAGTTGTGCGCGGCGGTACGGGGTAGCCCCGGCGCCGGGCAAAAATCCCAAAGGTGGGACAGCCCTAGGGGGCGCGATTTTTGCGGCGCCGAAATTCCCGCGTCTCGCAATGATGAGAATTTGCGTCAAAGCTTGACACCCCGGTTGCCGCCAGCTATCTGCAATTTCGATGGTAAGCCGTCAAACCCTGTCGTGACGCGGTTTTTATGCAATCACGACAGGAGATTGTTCCCCAAAAGCCGACTACGTCGTCGGCCGAAAAACACGCCTGGAGGATGACATGGGTTGGACTGTTACTGTTGACACCGATAAGTGTACCGGCGACGGCGAATGCGTGGACGTGTGCCCCGTCGAAGTTTACGAACTGCAGGACGGCAAGGCTGTTCCCGTGAACGAAGAAGAATGCCTTGGCTGTGAATCCTGCGTGGAAGTCTGCGAAGCCGGCGCGATCACCGTCGAAGAGAACTAGTCGCCGCCTTTCCGGATTTGCTCGTCATGCCGCCGGACGACGTTTGCGCCGTCCGGCGGCATTTGCCGCATCAGAAGCACACGTCAGGGCCTGATTTCGGGGCCTGATTCCGGGGCCTGACGTCGGCAACAGACGCCTGGGCCAGACTTCGAGCCAGATTTCGGAAACCATCGGGGGGCAGCGTTGCACGCGGCCCGCATGGCCGTCAGGGGACAGGGGCCATGCCCTGCCCCGCGCCCCACGCCACAACGGAAACGGGGGTTGCCTTTCCGTGGCGTGTCGCCCGCCCGCACCGCGTATTCCCGCACATCCGCACGCCCGCGCGGGAGCCGCGCGAACCTCCGTCCGCACGCCGACCAGCAGACCGTGCCGCACGGCAACCGACGGCGGCAACCTTGGGGTGTGCATTCCGGCCACAGAACGACCGAGTCCGCCCAGCGCCCGATACGCCAACCTGTCGGGCCATCGCATGACGGTCGCGCACGCGCGGCCCCCAAGGAGCAGAATGGATGACCGTGGACCTGACGGAAATCTTCGCCAAATATGAACGACTGGTGGCAGAAGCCGATGCGCTGTTCGAGCGCGTGCGTTCGCAGCACGCCGACTGCGTGACCTGCGGCCTTGGCTGCAGCGATTGCTGCCACGCCCTGTTCGACCTCGGCCTGGTGGAGGCCATGTACCTGAACCAGCGCTTCGCCGAAGCGTTCGGGTTCGGGGCGGAACGTTCCGCCATTCTCGAGCGGGCCGACGCGGCAGACCGCCAGGCCGTGCGCCTGAAGCGCCGCCTGTACAAGGAATCGCTGACCGGCCGCGATTCTGCCGAACTGCTGGCCGAAGTGGCGCGCGAACGCATCCGCTGCCCCCTGCTGGGCGACGACGACACCTGCGCCATGTACGCCCACCGGCCCATCACCTGCCGTCTGTACGGCATCCCCACCGCCATTGGCGGCGTGGCCCACACCTGTGGCCGCACCGGCTTCGCCCCCGGCGGGCGTTATCCCACCGTGGCCCTGGACAAGATCCACGAACGGCTGGCGGCCCTCAGCCACGAAATCCTGGTGGCCGTGCAGTCGCGCTACCGCGAGTTGGATCAGGTCTACGTGCCGGTGTCCATGGCGCTGATCACCAGATACGACAACGCCTATCTTGGCATCGGCCCGGTGAAGAAGGAGGACTGAGCATGGTCAACATCTCGGGCTCCATGTTCCGCGACAGCACCACGCGGGAACTGACACCGGACGAGGAAGTCCAGAAGCGCGCCATCTGGGACGCCATGTCCCCCCGGCGGCGCAAGTACGTGGAGCGCGTCGGCTACGAAAACTGGGACCCCTTCCAGAAGCCCAACGACCCGCTGGACACGCGTCAGGACATCACCAAGCGCACCACCCAGCAACTCGTGCGCGAATTTCTGCAGACCGCCAACAAGAAGGACTACACCAACGAATACGGCCGCGGCGCGCTTGAAACCGCCCTCGGCATCGTCAACAAGGACGAAAAGTACCGCGGCGTGTTCGATTTCTGCGTGTGGTACTACAATATTCTGATCAAGGAGGGTCACGTCGATGAAGGATAAGTACGATGACATTGACGAGTACATCGCCGACCTGCGGGCCGAAATAGAAAAGAGCGAGAACTGCGCCAACCATCACTACAACCTTGGCGTGGCCCTGCTGCACAAGCGCGACTTCGTGGCGGCGGAAGAGTCGTTCCTGAGCGCGGTGCGCAACTCGCCCCGCCTGGCCGAAGCCTACGTGCAGCTGGGCGGCATCTGCCTGCAGCGCGGCGACCTGGAAGGCTGCCTGCGCTACAACGAGGAAGCGGCCCAGTGCCGCGCCAAGTTCCCGGTGCCGTGGAGCAACATCGGCTTCGTGCACCTGCAGCGTGGCGAACCGGAAGAAGCCATCAAGGCCCTGAAAAAAGCCCTGAAGTGGGACCCGGACTTCATCCAGGCCATGGCCACCATGGGCGCCGCCTACTACATGCAGGGCGACTACGAGTCCTCCATCCAGATCAGCCGCGAGGCCATCAAGCGCGAACCCGGCTTTGGCCCGGCCTACAACAACCTGGCGCTGGCCCACTTCGAGCGGGGCGAATTCGTCCAGGCCGTGCAGTTTGCCGATCAGGCCGCTGCCTGCGGCTTCGAGGTGCGTCCGGAGTTCCTGAAGGATCTGGAAGCCCACCGCTAGGGGCTGTTTCTGAATTGTCCTTTCGCCCGTTGGTCCAATTGGTTTAGTTGGCTTCATTGGCCATAGGGCGGGCAGGGGAGCACGGATCACGCGAAGAATGACGAAGGGGGAGGGGCCTTGGCCCTTCCCCCTTTCAGACTGCTGACAAACCCAAACTCTTGCGGGGGAGGGACCCTTTTGGAAAAGGGTCTCCTCCCCCGCACCCCCTCCCCCCAAAACTTTCATTTGTGTTTCCTGGACATTAGGAAAGCATAAAACATGGGGTTCCAAGGGGCGGCAGCCCCTTGGCCGCCGGAGGCGTACAAAAAAAGGCTTTGTCAACAACCTGGAAGGGGGAGGGACCTTGGCCCTTCCCCCTTTTTCGTGCATGCCGGATGGACATGACCGGACACGATCTGGCACCACGAAACCCGGTGGCGGCTGGGCCGGCCCCTGAGCGGAGAGGCGGGCCTTGTCCGGTGCGATGCCGCCACGAACATATCCGGAGACACCGCATGAGTTGGGAATTCGCCGTGGGGGTGGGGGCGGTCAAGGCCACCGTGCTCTGCGTGCTGTGGTACAACAGGCGGCGCATTGCGGCGCGCCTGGCCGGGGTGGACATGCGCCGCGTGGCGCGCACCGTGGCCCGCGAACTGGATCTGTCGCCGGACGACGCGCGGCAGTTGGCCCGGCGTCTGGACGCCCACGAACGCAACCTGGACGGGTTGCGCCGCCACAACGCGGACTTGCGCCAGCGCCTGCACGCGGCCATCCGCGACGAAACCATGGCCCCGGATGCACTGGACCGGCTGTTTGCGGACAAGCGCCAGCTTGCCGAGCAGGCCTATGCCCATGCGCGCGACGCCTTCGTGGAATTTCACGCCGGGCTGTCTCCGGCCCAGCGGGACCGTCTGGCCGGGCTGCTGGAGCGCCACGCCGCGCACCCGCTGTTCCGCCATCCTCTGCTGCCCTGAGTACAGGCAGGGGGGAATGGGGCAGGCTGGCACAGGCCCGTATTTCCGCAGTGTTCGTCCCTCATGCATGCGCGCTGCGTCAGCACCCGGAACGGTGCGGTCCTGCAGGGCTATTCCGCCCCTTCGGCCCGGCCATCCAGGCTGGGCCGGGTCCACATGCAGGCCATGCGCACCTTCTTGAGCAGGGCGCGCAGGGGCAGGTAGTCGTCCTCGCCCGCGCACACCGCCTCAAAGGCGCGGCGCACGGCAGCCTCGTCGTAGCGACCGGGAAAGCGGGTTTCCAGGTCGGCGCGCACGGCCATCCACAGGTCGTCGTCGGAAGGATCGGGAAACACGGAAGCATCGGTGGTCATGGCAACCTGCTCACGGGGTATGTTTGTGCACCGTGCGCCCCGGCGACCTGGAATGCGGTCGGCATGGACGGCGTGCGGTGCAGGTTTCGGAATGACGAAGGACTACACCGGGCCGGGCAGCCGCAACAGCAACAACAGCCGCTCCGGGTTGCGGGGCTTGTTGGCGAACTCGTAGCGGGCCACCCGCCAGCAGTTCCAGTCCAGCGTGGCAAATCGTTCTTCCAGCGCGGCGGCCTCGTCCGCGCCGCCGGGGTGCCCGGCGTAGACGTGCAGAGAAATCACCCCGCCCGGCACCATCAGCGGCAACAGGGCCTCCAGCGCCGTCAGGGTGGTCTCCGAGCGGGTGGTCACGCTGCGGTCGCTGCCAGGCAGAAAGCCCAGGTTGAACATGGCCGCCATGATGCGGGGCGGCCATGCCGCCCCATCCGTCGACACGGACAGGGATTCGGACAGGGATTCGGACAGGGGCGCAGCCAGCGCCGCCGCCAGCTCCTCGTGCCCCCGACCATGCAGCACCACCCGCTCCTCCAACCCCGCTTCCGCCAGGCGTTCCGCCGTGCGGGCCAGCGCCCTGGGCTGCACGTCGAAGGCGTGTACAAGCCCGCGCGAGCCCACCAGCCGGGCCAGAAACAGCGTGTCATGACCGTTGCCCGCCGTGCCGTCCACAGCCACGGGCCACGGGACATCACCTGTCATCGCGCCCGACGCCCCGTCCTTCACGGTACCTGTCGGAGCATCGGCCGGGGCATGGGTCGGTACGTATGTCAGCGCACGCGCCAGCGCATGGGCCACCGCCTGCTGCGACAGGTCGCGCAGGGCAGGCAGTCCATCGCCGCCAGAACAGCCGAACAGCTCCATGCACGGGCCGGGGCAGGCGGCATCATCGGAACCGAAGCGGGTCATGCGTACCTCCGGCACCGTGGTACGCCACCCGCCCCCCCGACGACAAGCACCCGGCCCGGACACCCACGCAGTCAGGCGCGAGCTTGTGCACATGTGCAACGCGCTGCACCACATCTGTGTCGCCGCTTGCACATCCGCCAGCGTGCCCGTAGCGGCTGTATCCTCATAATATACTGATTATACAAATAAAACATGTTTGGCACGGTCCCTGCTAACCTTGTGGCGTAACGGAACAAGGAGCCGCAACAGACATGCACACTCCAGAAACTTGCCGCAACGCAGTGGCAACCCCTCCTCCCCTGGATGCCCTTATCGATGCCCTTCCCGAAGAAGACAGGGAAGCCGTCGTGGCCCTGGCGGCCCTCTGGCGGGAAGCGCAGCGCATATCCCCGGCATCCCCGTCCATCCTGGACACTCCCCCCGTCAGCTTCAGCTAGCTGACCTCCTCTGCCCCCGCCGGCAAACCGGGCGAGCGGTTTCCGGCACCGGGGAGGCCCGAAAGGGCCTCCCCGGCCCCTCCTCTGACAAACACGCATCCACCTCCAAGACGCAGACCAATGAACGCACGGTGCACCCCGTGCGTTTCGTGTTTTTCGCCGTATCCTCCCCCGCACGCACGCGGCCACGGCAGCCGCATCTGCCCGCCTGTCCCCGGCATTCCCCGGCAGGCCCCGGCAGGCCCCGGCGCTCCCGCCGCGTTCGTTTGCCGCCGCCTCTGGCCCCGGCGCGCATCGTGTCGTATAGTTGGGCGAGGTGTCGCTCACCGGTCCGCCGCCGCGGGCCGCAACCCCCGAGGTGGAACATGAGCAGGATACGCAGCGCCATTCTGGCGTCGCTGGCGGCGGATGCACTGTCGCTGGGGGCGCACTGGGAATACGATCAGGGGCGCATCGCGCGCCAGTTGGGCCGGGTGACCGATTTGCTGCCACCCACCCTCAACGACTACCATAGCGGCAAGGGCGCGGGAGCCCAGTCGCACTACGGCGACCAGACCCTGCTGCTGCTGCGCTCGGTGGCGGGCAAGGGTACGTTCGACCTGGCCGATTTTGCCGCGCGCTGGCGCGGCCTGATGGAGGGCGGCTACACCGGCTACATGGACAAGGCCAGCCGCGAGGCCCTGGCCAACTTCGCCGCCGGACGCGCCCCGGAACAGACCGGCGCCGCCACCAACGACTTTGCCGGAGCGGCCCGCATGGCCCCGCTGCTGGCCGTTCTGGGCTCAGACCCCAAAGACGAGGAAGGGCTGGTCAACGCCGCGCGCGCCCAGACCCTGATGACCCACGGCAGCCCGGTCATTGCCGACGGCGCGGAATTCATGGCGCGGGCCGCCGCCGCCCTGCTGCGCGGAACGGACATGCGCGCCGCCTTCGACCATGCCGCCACGGCCCGCTACGCGGCCCTGCCCGCCGAAGACTGGCTGGCCTTTGCCGACATGTCCCTGACCGAGGAAACCCCCGCCGCCATCGCCCGCTTCGGGCAGTCGTGCGGCATGCAGGGGGCCTTTCTGGGGGTGGTGCACACGGCCCTGAAGCACGAGGCCGCCCCGGAAACCGGACTTGTGGACAACGTCATGGCCGGGGGCGATTCATGCGCGCGCGGCCTGGCCCTGGGTATGCTGTTCGGCGCGCGGCACGGCCTTGGCTGGATGCCCGAACGCTGGCTGGCCCCGCTGGTCGCGCGGCCTGAAATCGAGGCGGCGCTGGACACGCTGGGCGTGTAGCCGCGCGGCAGGATACGACAGCGTACAACAAGAAACGGGGAGGATGCCTGCAGCATTCTCCCCGTCATCATTCCCGTCTTCATTGCATGCCAGCCCCCCGCCACGGAGGAAGGGATTGTCGACCTACTGCACGGAATCGCAGTCGGGCGCGGTGCGGGTGGAGGCGTCCTTCAGTTCGGCCATGTATTCCTTGACTTTGTCCGAGCGCTTCCATTCCGCGTACAGTTCCTGCCACTTGCGCAGGTCCATGAAGCCCTTGTCCAGCTGTTCCTCGTGCGACTGCACCCAGATGTTGAACAGCTGCATCTCGAACTGGAACAGGCTGCTGTCGAAGACCTTCTCGGAACTGCCCGCCTTCATGCGCGAACCGTCCACGTCGGACGCCACGAAGCTGCACACCGCGTCGCGCGAGGTTTCGTAGGTGATCTCCTTGTTGTTCAGCAGCTCCAGCAGGCCGAACAGGTGGGGATACTCCTCGCGGATGCGTTTCTCCGCCGTTTCCGGCACGCGGATGAACAGCTTGTCGCCTTCTTCGGTGATGAAATAGAAGCGCAGCCAGTTTTCGAACATCAGCACTTCGCTGACGGCATGGATGGCGTTGACGAATTCCGCGGACATGGACACTCCTTGGCGTGTTCACCCCCGCCGCCGGAGTTGCCGGGGCCGGAGGTTCGTGGTCTTCGATGGCCCCTGCCGTACGGAATCGCGTCGTGACGCGGCGCGCGGCGGGGCACCCGCACTATGGTGACGGCAAGGCCGCTCGTCAAGTACGTTTTTTCACAAGCTACATGGAAGCACCCAAAAACGAAACACGCTTTCAGCGAGCGCGCCTAACGTAGGATTTTCGCTCGTTGGCAAGGAAAACGAGCCTGCCATGAGGGAGTGCGGCAGCCGTCAGGCGAGTCTGCGAGCCTTACGGATGGCGACCGCAGCGCATACTCTTATCGTATTCGACCGAGCCTTAGCCGTTAGGCGAGCGCGTAGCGCGAGTCTTACGGATAAGGACAGCAAAGCCATGGCGGGCGAAGTTTGACGCAGCCAACGGGCGAAAAGACAAGTTAGAAGCAGTCCCCTAGGCATGCAGGTGGCAGCGCGCATGCTGCCCTTCGGCAACGGCATGCCAGCCGGGCACAACGCGGCGGCATACGTCCATGACCTGCGGACAACGCGGGTGAAAGGGGCAGCCGGGCGGCGGGGCAATGGGGCTGGGCAGGTCGCCGGACAGCGCCGGGTGTTCGGCGCGCCGGGCCGGGTCGCGCACGGGCACCGATGCCAGCAGGGCACGGGTGTACGGGTGGGCGGGCGCGGCGAACAGCACGTCGCGCGGGGCTTCCTCCACCACCTTGCCAAGGTACATCACGGCCACGTGGTCGCTCATGTGGCCCACCACGCCAAGGTCGTGCGAAATGAACAGGTAGGCAAGGCCCATCTGTTCCTGCAACTCGCGCAGCAGGTTCAGCACCTGCGCCTGCACGGATGCATCCAGCGAGGACACCGGTTCGTCGCACACCACCAGCGCCGGGTGGGTGATCAGGGCGCGGGCCACGGCCACGCGCTGGCGCTGGCCGCCGGAAAATTCGTGCGGGTAGCGGTCGGCGTGTTCCGGTCGCAGGCCCACCAGTTGCAGCATGTCCGCCACTTTGGCTCGCCGTTCCGCGCCGGGCGCCCCGGCCACGGCCAGCGCCTCGCCGATGGAGGCCCCCACTGTACGGCGCGGGTTCAGCGACGAGAAGGGGTCCTGAAAGACCATCTGCACCAGTTGTGCGGCCTCGGCGCGCGCAATGGCCGGGCCGACGGCATGTCCGGTCACGCCGCCATTCGCAGCGTCGCTGGCCGCCCCCGCGAACAGGCGGCCATCCAGCAGCACCTGCCCCGCGCTGGGGGGCAGCAGCCCCACCACCATGCGGGCCAGGGTGGACTTGCCGCAGCCGCTTTCGCCCACCAGGCCCAGGGTGCGGCCCCGGTCCAGGGTCAGCGACACGCCGTCCACGGCGCGCAACACGGCGGGCGTGGGGTCGAACATGCCCCGGCGCACGGTGAAGTGGCGGCCAAGGCCGCGCAGTTCCAGAAGCGGTGCTATGGCGAATCTCCTGTGTCTCGAAATGGAGGACGTGACGGGCACATGCCGGGCCGCCGCGAGAATGGCATGGGGCGGGGTGGCGCGTCCAGACGGTTCGCGCCCGTTCGCGCCTGTTCGCGCCCGTGGCCGCAGCCTTTCTCGCCGCCCAGGTCACGCGCCCGGCTACAACCCGTAGCGTTTCAGCTTGCGCCACAGCGAGGCACGGTCGATGTTCAGCACCTTTGCGGCCTGCGTCCGGTTGCCGCCTGCCAGCTCCAGCACCCATTCGATGTGCGCCCGCTCGTTCTCGTCCAGGGTCATGGGGCGGCCATCGGGGGTCATGCCTTCACCCGTCCCGCCGGTCATGCGGGCCCCCTCGTCGGCGCGCAGCACCAGCGCCGGTCCTGCCGCGCCGCCGCCCGCGCCGGGCCCTGCCCCGATCCCGGCCAATGCCCGCAGGTCGCGCGGCAGATCCGCCGGGGTGATGGTATCGCCCGAACAGAGCACGGCGGCCCGCTCGATGATGTTGTGCAGTTCGCGCACGTTGCCCGGAAAGGGATAGCGTGCCAGCACGCCCAGGGTTTCCGGCGCGATGTGCGGGGCGGGCCTGCCCGTGTCGCGCGCGGCCTTTTCCGCAAAATACTGGGCCAGCAGGGGCACGTCTTCCATGCGTTCGGCCAGCGGGGGCATGCGCAGCACCACCACGTTCAGGCGGTAGTACAGGTCGTGCCGGAAGCGCCCGGCCGCCGCCTCTGCCGCCAGATCCTTGTTGGTGGCAGCCAGCAGGCGCACGTCCACGGGAATGTCCGCCGTGCCGCCCACCCGGCGGATGGTGCGTTCCTGCACCGCGCGCAGCAGCTTGACCTGCATGGGCAGCGACATTTCGCCCACCTCGTCGAGGAACAGCGTGCCGCCTTCCGCCGCCTCGAACAGCCCCTTGCGCTGGCGTACCGCGCCGGAAAAGGCCCCCTGCTCGTGCCCGAACAGCTCGCTTTCCAGCAGTTCCTCGTTGAACGCCCCGCAGTTGATGGCCAGAAAGCGCGATTCGGACCGGCGGCTGAACAGGTGCACCATGCGCGCGGCCAGTTCCTTGCCGGTGCCCGTCTCGCCCAGGATCAGCACGGTGACGTCCGACGGCGCCACCTGGGCGATGGTGCGCTTCAGCGCCTGCATGCACGGGGCAGCACCCAGCAGGGGCACGGGCAGCGAGCGTTCGCGCAGTTGTTCGCGCAGGCGGGCTACCTCCTGCTTCAGGCGGCGCTTTTCCAGCGCCTTCTGCACCAGCGCCCGCGCCTCGTCCAGGTCGTAGGGTTTGGGCAGGTAGTGGTAGGCCCCGGCGTGCATGGCCTCCACCGCCGTCTTCACCGTGGGGTAGCCGGTGACCACCACCACCTCGGTGTCGGGGTGGCGCAGCCGCACGGCGCGCAACAGGTCCAGCCCGTCCATGCCCTGCATCATCAGGTCGGTGAGCACCAGATCGAAGTCCGCCCCGGCCAGCAGTTCCAGCGCCTCTGTCCCGTTGGCGGCGGTGAACGTCTCGTGCCCCTGCCTTCCCAGCGCCAGCGCCAGATTGTCGCGGGCGATGGCTTCGTCATCCACAACCAGGATGCGGGCCGGGCCGGGTGTGGCCGAAGGCTGCGGCGATGGGGGGGCTTGGGGCGTTCTGGAAGGCGGGACGGCTGTCGTCGTCCGTCCGGGTGCGTCGTTCATGCCGCGTCTCCCGTGGGTTCCGGCGCGCCCAGCGGCAGCCGGATGGTGAAGCATGTGCCCGCGCCGGGGGTGCTTTCCACCCCTATGGTGCCGCCGTGCTTGCGAATGATGCCGAAGGCCACGGACAGCCCGAGGCCGGTGCCCTTGCCCACTTCCTTCAGGGTGAAAAACGGGTCGAAGATGCGGCCCAGATGTTCCGCCCCGATGCCGATGCCCGTATCGGTCACGCGCAGCACCACCTGCCGCGTCGCCACGTCGCGCGTGGCGGTGACGGTGATGGCCCCGGCGCTGGGCGTTCCCCCTTCCGGTGCGTCGCAGTCCCGCTCCTGCACCGCCTGAATGGCCTGCACCGCCTGGATGGCGTTGATGAGCAGGTTCAGCAGCACTTCCTGAAACCGCTGCACGTCCAGCGGCAGCACGATGTCGTCGGGCACATCGGCGTCGATGGCGATGCACGCGGGCACCTCGCTGGCCACAAGCGCCACGCTGCGCCCCACCACGTCGCGCAGGGCCACGGGTTTCAGCGAAAACTCCGTCTCGCGCGAGAAGTCCAGCAGGCCCTTCACGATGTCGCGCGAGCGGCGCACTTCCTGGTGGATGTTCTCCAGCATGCGCCCGGCAAAGACCGGGTCGAGGGCGCCTGCACCACCGGGACCGCCCAATCCGCCCGATCCACCCGGTCCGCCCGGTCCCGCCTGTCCTCCCGGTCCATCCTGTCCACCCGATCCGCCCTGCCCGCCCGATCCGTCGGCCTCGCCAGCGGCGTACCGCAGCTCCTCGCGCAGTATCTGGCACGAGGTGGAAATGTTGTTCAGCGGGTTGTTCAGCTGGTGCGCGATGCCCGATGTCAGCACCCCCAGCGAGGCCAGCTTCTTTTCCTGCACCAGCTGGTTCTGGCGGTGTTCCAGCTCCACCAGCATGTGGTTGAAGGCCTCCACCACGCCGCGCGTCTCGTCGCTGGTGGCGGGCAGGGGCAACCGTTCCAGGCTGCCCTGCACGATCTGCCGGGCCGATCGCTCGATGACCGACAGTGCGCCCAGAATGCGCCGCCCGATAAGCCACGAAAAGAACGCCGCCAGCCCCACCATGGCCCCGATGGACAGCAGCAGCTGATGCTTCAGCGACCCCACGATGCCCAGGATGCGCTCGCGCTGGTAAGTGACGATCTGACGGGCCTGCGCCACCAGCGCCTTGCCCTGCTCGCGCAGGTCCTCGCGCAGGGCTCCCCGCTCGCGCTCGCGCATCTGCCCGGCCAGTTGCACCTCGCCCAGTCGGCTGAAGGTGTCGCGGTAGCCGTGCAGGTCGCGACGCAGGGCACGCAGCCCGTCGCTGCCCCGCAGATCGGTGCCCGACAGTCCGGATGGGCCCGGCTGGCCCGGCTGGCCCGGCTGGCCAGTCTGGCCCGATTGACCCGATTGGCCCGATTGGCCGCCGCCCGGTTCGATGCGCTCGATAACGTCCAGCGCCCGACCGATGAACACCAGGTTCTCGGCGTGGTCCTCCTCCATGGCGTAGAGCAGGTAGTTCTTCTCGTAGCGGCGGATTTCCAGGATGTCGTTGCTCAGGTCGTCCACCACCTCGGCCAGTGCCAGGGCGTCCTCGATCTGCAACAGGTAGTTGTACGACAGCCCGCCCAGCAGCGAGAAGCCGAGAATGGACACCGAGATGCCGAACAGCACCAGTTGCCGGATGTTGCCCGAGGCCAGTCGGCGAATCAGGAACTGCACGGTGCGCCCCCCTCGTTGCCAGCCGGACCGTCCTCGGCGCCGCCTCCGGGTTTGGCAGGCAGCAGGGCCACGGCCAGCGCGTCCTGCACCCGCGCGGCAAAGGCCACCTGCGGCAGGCCGCCGGACCCGCGCGCGGCAAATTCCGCCAGCAGGCTGCGCGCCTCCGGTTCGTTGTCGGCGGGCAGCACCACGGTGCGCGCCCCGGCCCGCGCTGCGGCCAGCAGTTTTTCGCGCACGCCGCTTACCGGCAGGACCCGCCCGGACAGCGAAAGTTCGCCCGAAAGAGCCACGTCGGCCCGCGCCGGACGGCCCGACAGCAGCGAGACAAGGGCCACGCAGATGGTCAGCCCGGCAGAGGGGCCATCCTTGGCGATGCCCCCGGCGGGAATGTGGATGTGAATGTCCTGCGCGGGGGTGTCGCCCTGGCCGGGCTGGCCTGAGTGCCCCTCGTCCGCCTGACCGGAGAGACCGGACACGCCCAGATGCTCCGCCTCTGCCCGGATGTGGCTGAGCGCGATGCGCGCCGATTCCTTCAGCACCTCGCCCAGCGAGCCGGTAAGGATGAGCTGGCCGGAACCGGCCATGCGGGCCGCCTCCACGAACACGATCTCGCCGCCCGCCTCGGACCACACCAGCCCGGTGGCCGTGCCCACGCGGGGTACGCCGTGGGCCGCGTCGTGCCGGTAACGCGGCGGCCCCAGCAGGGCGGCGGCAACGGCATCGTCCACCAGCAGCGTGTTGGAAAGCGGGGCGTCTTCCTGCCTGGCGTCTGACGACAAAGCGCCCGGCGCAGGCGTGCCGGGGGCGACGCCTGATGGCGCGCCCGCCCCGCCCGCATGCCCGCCAGCCTCCAGCCGCAGCCGGGCCAGCTTGCGGCACAGCCGGGCCAGTTCGCGCTCCAGCCCGCGCACGCCCGCCTCGCTGGTGTAGTCGTTGATGACCCGCGCAAGGGCGCCCTGCGTCACCTGCGGATAGGGCGCGGTCAGCCCGTGTTCGCGCAGTTGGCGGGGCAGCAGGAAGCGGGTGGCGATGTCCAGCTTGTCCGCCTCTGCGTAGCCGTGGAATTCCACCACCTCCATGCGGTCCAGCAGGGGGCCGCGCAGCCGCTCCACCCCGTTGGCCGTGGCGATGAACAACACCTGCGAAAGGTCGAAGGGGATTTCCAGATAGCGGTCCACGAAGCGGGCGTTCTGCTCCGGGTCCAGCACTTCCAGCAAGGCCATGGCCGGGTCGCCCTTGGCGTCCTGTCCCACCTTGTCGATCTCGTCCAGCATGAACACCGGGTTGCGCACCCCCGTGGCGCGCAGGGCCTGGATGATCCGACCCGGCATGGCCCCCACGTAGGTGCGCCGGTGGCCGCGCAGTTCCGCCTCGTCGCGCAGGTCGGCCAGCGACATGCGGTAGAAGCGCCGCCCCAACGCCTCGGCCAGCGCCCGGCCCACGGAGGTCTTGCCCACGCCGGGTGGCCCGGTGAAGCACAGCACCGGCGCGCGCGACGACAGCCCCTGCGCGCGGCCTGCCAGGGCTTCGCGCACCGTGGCCCGCAGTTCCGCGATGTCGATGGGCTTGGACAGGTACTGCACCGCGCCGGTCTTCAGGGCCTGCACGGCGGTGTCCACCGTGGCGTAGCCGGTCACCACCACGATGCGCGTGTCCGGGGCCATCCGCCGCGCCGCCTCCATCAGCTGCATGCCGTCCATGCGGTCCATCTTCAGGTCGGTGACGATGCAGTCGTAGCTGCGCTGCGCCAGACGGGCCAACGCCTCTTCGCCGTTGGCCGCCGTGTCCACCGTGTACCCTTCGCGCGCCAGCACGTGGGCCACGTTGTCGCGGGCGATGGTTTCATCGTCCACCACCAGCACGGCGGCGGGCTGGGTGGCGCACAGCACGCGCGCGGCCAGGTGCTCCAGCACCCGTTCGCGCACCTGGCCAAGGCCCGCGTGGCTGGCGTCGAACACCGCCGCCGCGCGTGCAAGGTCCAGACTGTCGCGGGTCAACCCGTTCCACGGCAGGTCCAGCAGGCATTCCACATAATTGAGGGCAATGGCGTTTTCCGGCGCTGCCGCGTCGGTCTTTTCCATGCGGCCTATTTCCGCGTCCAGCACCTCGCGCACCGCATCGGGCAGGTCCGCCGCCGCGCATCTGGCCCGCAGGCCGGTGGGGTCTGCTGGCGCGGATTGGGCGCTCGTCTGCCCTGCCTGGCCCGCCTGGCCTGCCTGGCCCGCCGCGTCGGATGATTCTGTCGGGGTGTCCCCGCCCTGCCGCCGAAAGAAGATCATGCGTGCCTCCTCGCATTCTCTCTGGGCCCGGTCGGCAGCACTGTTGCGGAGTGAAGCACCGTTGCGTTCTGCAACGCTGTGCCTTTTTTCACGAACCCGCGCAAAACCGACCTGTTATGCGGACTGGTAGCAGTTGGCGTTGCACTTTGCAACGGCCTGCGTTTTTGGCCCGCCCTCCGCAAATAACACAAATAGTCTTGAAATACAGACAATTACTAAAATCTACATGCGCTGGCACGACACTTGTTTATGCGTAAGCACACACAAACCGTGAGGAAGCAAAATGGGAACCATCCGCGAATCGATCGAGTCGGCATTTGTCGCTGTGGCCTTTGCGGAACGGAACCGGCCGGACGAGGCCGTGTGGCAGCTGCGGGGCGGTGACGATGCCGTCCGCCAGACCGGGCAAGCCCACCACACGGAGGCGACCCAGCCTTCCGCGTCCCCCGCGTCCCCCGCAACGGGTGCGCAGTCCCGCACCGCAACCGCCGGGCAACGTCAGCGCCCGGTGCTGAGAGCCGAGTAGCATGCCTTTGTTCCATCGTTCACGGGCGGCCCGTTCCCTGCGCGCAGTCTGCCACTCATCCGCCCGCATCTTTTTCGTGGAGGTCGCCCATGCCCGGTAGATGGTTTCGCCATGCCGCCCTTGGCGGTGACGCCGGGCAGGGCGACATCCGCATGCGTTCCACCGCCGCCGTGCGGATGGAGGAACGCCTGGCCGACTACGCAGAGGCCCTGGCCCTGGCCGAGGCGGGCGAGCAGTTGCTTGCCGGGGCGGTCATCCGCCGGGGCGAGGCCCAGGTGCGTCGCATCCTGGTGCTGGGACACGGCTGCGGCCTGTCCTCGCGCCTTGCGGGCTACGCCCTGAGCCTGGCCGGACGCATGGGCAGCGGCCTTCTGTTCCTGCACGTGGGCGATGCGTCCCACGACGCCTACCGCCGCGCAGCCTTCGAACGGCAGGCGCGGGCGGGGGCCCTTGAATGGGTGGAAGCGGCGCGGGCGCGGGGCATGGCCGCCCTGCACGAGGTGCGCTTCTCCCCGGCCGGAAGGCCGGACCACGCAGTGGAAGAAGCGGCGCGCGCTCATGGCCGCGTCGAGTTGATCCTGAGCGAACCGGAAGAGAGCGAACTGATGCGGGGCCGCACCGGCCTTGCGCTGTTCACGGTGGAATGAGGGCGACCGCCCTCGACAACCCCCGCCTACGGGGACAACGGGCCGTCACGCAGGCGGCGCCACCACACGGGAGTTAGCAATGGCAACGCAAACCGCACGCAAGCCCTGGGGCAAGATGATCGTCTTCGGCATCCTGTCCGCCGCCCTGTACGCAGGGGTGTTCGCCTTCGCGGACACCATCGCCGCCCATTTCGCCCAGGGTTCGTACTGGGCCGCCGGGCCCATCGCCACGGTATTCCTGTTCTCGTACGTGCACGGTGAGTTCACCGGCAGCCTGTGGAGCGTGCTGGGCATAGAAGCCACCCGCAAGACCGCCCGCAAGACGGAAACGACCACGGCCACTGTCGGCCAGCCCGCCACCGTCCGCCCGGCCGCGCGCCGCGCCACGCTGAACGCCTAGCGGCGCCCTTCAGGAGACGCATCATGGATATCCTTGCACTGGACCCCACAAAGTTCATCGACCTTACCGCATCGGGCGTCTGCTTCCTGTTCCTCGTCGGCTTCATCGGCGGGCTGGTCAGCGGGTTCATCGGCTCGGGCGGGGCCTTCGTGCTCACCCCCGGCATGATGAGCCTGGGCGTGCCCGGCACCGTGGCCGTGGCCAGCAACATGTGCCACAAGTTCCCCAAGGCGCTGGTGGGGGCCATCAAGCGCTTCCGCTACGGCCAGGTGGACGTGAAGCTGGGCCTGGTCATGGCGGCGTCCGCCGCCGTGGGCGTGCAGATCGGCATCCGCATCCAGCAGATCATTCTGGAAAAGTGGGGCCAGGTCGGGTCCGACCTGTACGTCAGCCTGTCCTTCGTGGCGGTGCTGGTGCTGGTGGGCGGCTACGTCATGCGTGACGCGCTGCGCTGCGCCCGCTGCGGCGGCGTGGAAACCACCGCGCCCCTGGCCCTGCGCCTGCAGGCCATCGAACTGCCGCCCATGATCACCTTCCGCCGCTCCGGCATCCGCATTTCGCTGTGGTTCACCCTGCCCGTGGGCTTCGCCACCGGCATGCTGGCCGCCACCATCGCCGTGGGCGGGTTCGTCGGCGTGCCCGGCATGATCTACGTCATGGGCGTGCCCGGGCTGATGGCTTCGGCCACCGAACTGGTCATCGCCTTCGTCATGGGCCTTGGCGGGTCCATCAACTGGGCCATGCACGGCATGGTGGACATCCGCCTGGTGCTGATCATTCTTGGCGGTTCGCTGCTGGGCGTGCAGCTGGGGGCCATCGGCACCACCTACGTGCGCGAGCACATGATCAAGATGGTCATGGCCGTGATCATGCTCATCGTGGCCGTGAGCCGTGGCATTGCCCTGCCGCGCTACCTGGTGAAGCTGGGCTTTATGGACATGTCGCCCGAAGTGCTCGACGTGCTGGGCAAGATCAGCTTCGGGTCCATGTGTCTGGCCCTGCTGACCGGCGCGGTGATCATCCTCGGCAGCATGTGGAAGGGTCGCATGGCCGCGAGGGAGGAGGCGCATGGGCAGGCTTGAGCGTCTGCTGGTGCCCGTCACCGGCGATGAGCATTCCCTGTACGCGCTGGACCAGATTCTGGAGTTTGCCGCCACCCGCAAGTGCCGGGTGGCGGTACTCTCCGTGGTGCCGCCCTACACCGGCGATCTTGGTTCCAGCGCCCTGGCGGACCTGAAGCGGCTGCTGCGCCAGCCCAGCGAGATGGCCCTGGCCCGCGCGCTGGAGATGGCCAACGCGCGCGGCATGGACATCGACTGCCTGTGCGAGGAAGGCGAGCCCTTCGAGGTCATCGTGGACACCGCCCGCAGGCTGAAGGCCGACCTCATCGCCATGGGCGTGGCCGACCGGTCCGCCCTGGGGCGGCTGGTGCGCGGCAACGTGCCGCTGCGCACCATCGGCCACAGCGAGCGCGACGTGCTGCTGGTGCCGCAGGGCGCGGTGCTGGGCTTCGACTCCATCCTGCTGGCCACGGACGGTTCGCGCTACTGCACCTATGCCGCCGTCACCGCGTTGCAACTGGCGCGCGAGCATGATGCGGACCTGCATGTGCTGTACGTGGCCGACTTGACCGACTGGGCCTTTCCCGACTCGGCGGAAGGGCAGCTGGCGGCGGACATGGAGGTGGAGCACGGCCGGGCCGTGGTGGAGGCCATCGCGGCGCGGGCCGCGCAGGAAGGGGTGCGGGCGCGCGGCCACGTGGCCCAGGGCGAGGCGGCGGAGCGCATCTTGGCCACGGCCGGACGGCTGGGCGCGGAATGCCTGTTCATCGCCTCGCACGGCAAGGGGGGGCTGGCCCGGCTGCTGCTGGGCAGCGTGGCCGAAGAGGTGGTGGCCAGTTCGCGCATCCCGGTCTACGTGGCCGTGCGGGACAGGTTGCGGCGATAGGACTTCCTTCGGGAAACCCCCTGCCAACGCCACGAGGCAGGCGCGGCAAAGGCCGCATGGCCGGGCAGCAAACGCCCGCCGTGCGGCCCTTGCGCGTGCGGAGCGGAAAGAGAAGAACTAACCGGATGCCCGCGCCGATTCCGGTTCCGGGTCGGGTTTCGCGTCCTGCGTCGCGTCGGGTTCCGCGTCCGGCTCCGTATCGGGGGCTGCGGCGGGCGTGCTCACCAGTTGGTCGCGGTGCAGCAGGGCCGGGAACAGGCGCATCCACAGCAGGGCCACGAGAATGGTGCCCACGCCCCCCAGCACCACCGAACCGGTGGCGCCGAACCACGCGGCGGTAACCCCGGACTCGAATTCGCCAAGCTGGTTGGAAGTGCCGATGAACACCGAATTCACCGCGCCCACGCGGCCGCGCATGGCGTCCGGCGTTTCCAGCTGCACCAGGGTCTGGCGCACCACCACGCTGATCATGTCGCACGAGCCCAGCATGGCCAGGGCGGCCATGGACAGCGGGAAGCTGCGCGACAGCCCGAAGGTGACGGTGGCCACGCCGAAGCCCACCACCCCGGCGAACAGCCGCCTGCCCACCCGCCGCCGCATGGGCACGCGGGCCAGGTACACCGACATGCACAGCGCGCCCACGGCCGGGGAGGCGCGCAACAGGCCGAGGCCCCACGGCCCCGTGTGCAGGATGTCGCTGGCGTAGATGGGCAGCAGGGCCGTGGCCCCGCCCAGCAGCACCGAAAAGAGGTCCAGCGAGATGGCCCCCAGGATGACCGGGTTGCGCCGCACGTAGTCGATGCCCCCGAACAGCGAACGCAGGGTCATGGGCTCGCGTTTTGCCGCCGTGTCCGGTCGGCGCACCAGCAGGATGGCCACGCACGCGATCAGAAACGCCGCGCCGCACACCCCGTAGCCCACCTGGGCACCGGCGGCGCACAGAAAGCCGCCCAGCGCCGGGCCTGCAATGATGGACGCCTGACGCAGCCCGGCGCCAAAGGCCAGCACGCGGGGCAGCACCTGCACCGGCACCAGGCCGGGCAGCAGGGCGCTCATGGCGGGTTGCTCGAAGGCACGGGCCGCGCCGGTCAGAAAGGCCCCGGCGAATACCCCGGCAGGGGTCAGGGTGCCCGTGGCGCTGCCCACGGCCAGGGCCACGGCCATCAGCCCTTCGGCCAACTGGCAGCAGAAGGCGATGCGCCGCCGGTCGAAGCGGTCGGCCACGCCGCCCACCACCAGGGTAAGCAGCAATTGCGGGGTGAACTGGGCCAGCCCCACCAGGCCGAGGTGCAGGGCGCTGCCGGTCATGGCGTAGATCTGCCAGCCGATGACCACGGCCAGCATGTTGTAGGCCAGGTACGAACCGCACTGGCTGATCCAGAAGCGCGGCAGCGAGGGGATGCGGGTTACCTCACGCAACGAACTGCCGCCTTGGGGGCCTGTCGAGTCAGTCGGTTCAGACGGGCCAGTCGGGCCAGTCGGGCCGGGCGGTGAAGACGCGGGGCTATCCTGGGACGGCGAAGCGGAGTTGGGTGTGGGCATGAAGGAACCCGAAGGTGGCGGAGTGTGTAGAAGCCGGGCATGCAGGACATGCCGTGGGGAAAGGCCAGTCGGGGAAGGTCGCGAACCGGGTTGGGGAGCCGGTCGTCGCCGCTTCATTGAGCAGACGGGGAGTCCGGTATACGCCTCTGCCTGACCATGGCAAGCAGGCAGGGGAGCCCTTGCGCGGCAGGGCTTCCGAAACGAAAACACCAGGCGGTGCCCGGTGAGGAGGTGCGGCGGATTGCCGCGCAAGGCGCCCGCAGGCGCATGAACGGCTAGACGCTGGCTTGCAGCAGCAGGCCGGGGGCAAGGGCATCCGGGGCCTGCGCCGCCGCGCCGGTGGGCCCGTACCCGGCGGCCAGGCCGCCCGCGCGGCTGCCGGCCTGGCCTGAAAATCCGGCCTGTCCCAAGAATCCGGAGAGGGAAGACAACGCGCCGGACAGCAGCCCAGACATGGTATCGGCGGCGCTGGTCCCGGCGGCCTGGCTGCCTGAAGCGGCACCGTTCGCACCGTTCGAACCGGCAGCCCCACCCGGTTCCGTGGCGTCCTCCACGCCCATCTTGCGCAACGTGTCCAGCAGCGACTGCATGGCGTCGGTGCCGCCGTCGCCATCTTCTTCCGCCGCCTGCTGCACCAGCGTGGCCTTGGCCGCCTCGGCCCCCTGCACCGCGTCGTCGGCCAGGTTGCCCGCGCCCGCCACCATGAACCGCTCGGAAAGGCCGTTGTCGAAGTAGTCGTTGAGCGCGTCGTTGAGGCCGCCGCCATTGAGCTGCGCCATGAACGCATCGCCCGATGTCGTGCCGAACTGGCGGTCCACGAAGCGCAAGGCGTTCAGCAGACCTTCGCCCAGCGAATCTTCGGTGACAGGGCCGTCGCCGATGCTCTTGTACACGATGCCCATGACGGCGGTGGCCGCCGCATCGCCGAACTTGTCGGCCACCCAGCGCACGCTGCCGGACAGCGCGCCGGAAAGGGCATCGCGCTCGGCGTCGGTTGGCGCGGTGGAAGCCGCGTCCGTCGCGGCATTCGTGGTCGTGCCCGTCGTATCGGTTGCGGCAGGCGCCACCGATGCCCGACGCACGATGTCCGCGCCGAACACGTCGGCGGTCTTGTCGGGCGAAAGGCCCGAAGCCCGCGTACCCGACCCCGTGCTGGTGCCCGACCCGACAGACGTGCCCAGCAGCGCGCCCAGCCCTTCTCCGTACGGAGAAAGGCCGTTCTGCGCGCGCAACACGCCAAGGGTCAGGTTCAGGCTCATGTGGTGCTCCCGGGGGCGTGGCACACCCCGCTGGTCATCTCTTCGGCAGCACCGGGCAGGATATTAGGGGTACGCGTAAAGATTTCCGGCGGAAGGCTGCTCCTACGCGCCCACAAACGCCAGCAACGGCGCATAGTCGCCGCCGTCGGCGGCGCGCAGTGCCGCGATATAGGCGGTACGCCGCGCCGAGTCGGCTTGCAGGTTCACGCCGGTGGCCCAGTCGATGGGGGGCGCAGCGAAATATTGCTTCAGATACTCGTCCGCCGCGATGCGGGCGTGGCGGCCATTGCCGTTGGGAAAAGGGTGAATCTGCACCAGGCGGTGGTGAAAGCGGGCGGCGGCCTCCCTGGGGGACCAGGTGGCGTTTTCCGCCCAGAAGCGGGCATCGTCGCACAGCGCCTGCAACTGCACGGCCACCTGCGACGGGGCCACGCCGATGTTCTTTTCGGTCAACCTGAACCGGCCCGCCCAGCGCCACACGTCGCCGAACAACTTGTCGTGCAGCAGGCAGAGAACGTTCCGTGTCAGGATGTCGCGGTTGCGCGTGCGCGCCAACCACGCAAGGCCCTGCTGGATGTTGGCCTGCTCCAGTTCGTCCAGTTGGCTGCGCGTGGCGACGTGCCTGTGCTTCAACCCGCGCGCCTCGTCAGGATCGAGGGGCGTCGCGCCTTCGGGATCACCTGAGTTTGGCGGGTTGGGAAGCATCAGCGTTCCTCCCAGAAGTCCGGGGGCGGGTTGCGGAGCAGGTCTTCGGTCATGCGCGCGATTTCCTCCTGCACCCGCTCGGGCGGCAGCGCCTGCTGTTCCAGCGCCATGTGCCCGCTGGCCCGCAGCACCAGCGCCTCGGCCTTTGCGCGGGCCTGTCGCCGAAGGACATCCTCGACCCGCCCGTTTCCCCCATGTGCGTTTTCCGCCTGCGTGCCTTCCACCTGTGCATTCGGCACGATGGCGTAGACGAAGCGGCAGCCCAGGGCCTTGGCCATCCTTTCCATCTGCCGCAGAGTGATTGCGCCTTCCGGCTCATTGCGTTCGTGCTGGTACACGGCGGCATTGGTCACCCCAAGCCGTCGGGCCAGTTGCGCCCCCGACATGCCCAGCGCCTTGCGTACCGCCGCAATCCAGCCCCCCTTGGGCACGAGCACCCCGGAAA